>USGR01000044.1 GCA_900554165.1 uncultured Oscillospiraceae bacterium
GATAATGCTTGTCTATATAAATAAAGTAAATGAAAATATGTCAAAGCATAATTTATTCAATTTTAGTTAATATTTTGCTGTTATACTACTTAAGATAAACTTATTTGGAGATGTGACAATGCTAAGTCTTACTGGAATAACTAAAGAATATCAAGCCGGCAATACTAAAGTGCAGGCGCTTAAAGGCATAGATCTTCATTTTCGTAAAAATGAATTTGTATGCATACTGGGTCCATCAGGCTGCGGCAAGACGACAATGCTCAACATACTCGGCGGTCTTGACCGATATACGAGCGGCGACCTTGTAATAAACGGGAAATCTACAAAAAACTTTACCGACAGGGATTGGGACACATACCGCAATCGTTCAATTGGGTTTGTATTCCAAAGCTATAATCTCATACCGCACCAGACGGTGCTTAGCAACGTCGAGCTGGCGCTTACGCTTTCGGGAGTATCAAAGGCTGAACGCCGCCGCCGTGCAATTGAGATGCTGAATAAAGTAGGGCTTGGCGACCAGCTTAACAAAAAGCCGACGCAGATGTCCGGCGGACAAATGCAGCGCGTTGCTATTGCAAGGGCGCTGGTAAATAATCCAGACATACTGCTTGCTGACGAGCCTACGGGTGCGCTGGACAGCGAAACCAGTGTGCAGATTATGGAAATACTTAAGGAAATCTCCAAAGATAAGCTGATAATAATGGTCACGCACAACGGCCAGCTGGCAGAGCAGTATGCAAACAGGGTAATAAGGCTGTTGGACGGAAAAATTATCGATGATTCAAACCCCTATGAGCCGGAAAAAGAAGAAAAAAGCGAGGACACTAAAAAGAAGAAGGACAAATATAAGAAACGCACATCTATGTCATTTTTTACGGCGCTGTCCCTCAGCTTTAACAATTTGCTGACGAAAAAGGCAAGGACATTTCTTACGGCTTTTGCAGGCAGTATAGGCATTATCGGCATTGCACTTATTTTATCGGTGTCAAACGGCTTCCAGATATATATTGACCGCATGCAAGAGGATACTTTATCAAGTTACCCGCTCAGCATAACCGAGCAGACAACGGATTTATCCGCCCTTATGGAAGCGCTGGGTGCTAATAATAAAGAGGGGCATGAGGTCGAGGACGGCACGCTCTATTCCAACGATATTATGAGCAAAATGATTACTACGCTTATGGCGTCGGTGTCCAACAACGACCTTAACAGATTTAAAACCTATATTGATGATAATTATGACAGTATAAGCAGTTATGTCAACGACATAGTATACGGCTATAATATAAATTTAAATCTATATGACTCCGACTACAGCGACGGTGTGGTGCAGGTTAACCCTGTGACATTCCTTTACGAGATGCTTAACATAAATAATGAAACGGCGGACGAGACGGCAAATAACATGATGATGTCCACTGAGGTATGGACGCAGATGCTTGATAATCGGGATTTGCTTAATTCGCAGTATGATGTTCTTGCCGGAACATGGCCGACGTCAAGAAACGAGGTCGTGCTTGTCGTTGACGAAAACAATGAAATAATGGATTATACACTTTATGCTCTGGGGCTTAAGAGCATGGATGAGCTCCAGGAAATGACGGAGAAAATCCAAAACGGAGAGGAATATACTCCAACCCCTACGCAGTACAGCTATGACGACATACTCGGCAAGACATACAAGCTCGTGCTGAGCACTGACTATTATGAGAAATCCGGCAATACGTGGACAGATAAAAGTCAGGATGAGGAATATATGAAAACCGTGCTGGACAATGCTGAAGAGATAAAAATAGTCGGCATAATACGTCCGGCAGAGGGTGTTGAAATGACGTCAATTTCCGGCTCAGTCGGCTATACGAAAGAGCTGACTGAATATATAATAAATGCTGTTAACGAGTCGGAAATAGTGAAAGAGCAAAAAGAAAATCCTGACATAGACGTATTTACCGGCAAGGAATTTGCAAAAGAAGACAAAGAAGCTGCATCTGGAACAACCGGCACAGAAGTAGATATCTCAACGCTTCCACAGGAAACACAGGCATATCTGGCAACATTGCCAGAAGATGAAAGAGCGAAAGTACTCGAGTCATATTCGCCCGTTTCAAGCTCCACCTATGAAAGCAATTTGGAAAAACTTGGTGTTGTAGATCTCGATACGCCGTCCAGTATAAATATTTACCCACGTGACTTTGATTCTAAAGAGCAGATAGAAAAGTTTATATCAGACTATAACGACAAAATTACAGCGGACGGCAATGAAGAGTATACAATAAAATATACCGACTATGTCGGCCTAATGATGTCGTCCATAAGCACTGTTATTGATACAATCAGTTATGTACTCATCGCGTTTGTCGGCATATCGCTGGTGGTATCATCAATTATGATAGGCATTATAACCTATGTATCGGTATTGGAGCGCACAAAGGAGATAGGAATATTAAAGAGTATAGGCGCCAGCAAAAAGGATATATCAAGAGTATTCAACGCAGAAACGCTTATAGTCGGATTTACCGCAGGAATGTTCGGTATACTTGTAAGTCTGCTGCTTACAATACCTATAAATGCAATACTTCAGTCTATTACCGGAATAGCTAATGTCGCACAGATGCCGATAGTCGGAGCTGTTATATTAGTTCTGCTGAGCATGGCGCTCACGCTTATTGCTGGGCTTATACCATCTAAAATTGCAGCAAGAAAAGATCCGGTCGTCGCTCTAAGATCTGAATAACTTAGTTTATATAAAGGGATTTTAATAATTAAATTTATATCATGTATGTTTAAACCTCAATATTGCACATAAAAAGAGGCCGCTTAGGGCGGCCTCTTTTTATTATATTTTCATATTTACATCCATTTGCTTTAGCTTGTCTATAATCTCATCCACCGACTGCTGCACCTCTGATTTTGTGAGGGTTTTGTCAAGCGACGAGAAGCTGTATCTCAATGTTATGCTCTTCTCTTCGCCGTCATATGTGTCAATGAGCTTTACATCTTTAAGATTTTCTGTTCCCAACCATGCCGAGCTCATTTTCTCAAAGCTTACAGCCGGATTTACCACAAATGTCAAGTCTATATCTATGCCGGGGAATTTGGAGACCTCTTTATACTCCGTAACAGTCGGCTCTATGTCGCCGAAGTCATCCATATATATCTCCGCCATAGCCATGACTGCTTTCTTTCCGATTTTATCAGCAACAGACGGATGAAGCAGTGCTATGCTGCCTATGTTCTTTTCTTTGCATAAAATATC
Organism: uncultured Oscillospiraceae bacterium; assembly: GCA_900554165.1. The sequence continues at coordinate 3,257 of USGR01000044.1, forward strand.
TGCCGTATTTTTCGGATGCTGCCACTGGCGAACTTTATCCGACGGACTAAAGGCCGCCGATACGCCCTTTACGTCCCTGCACAGGAAAGAGACAATATCGCGAATTTTAAAATAAAGCTCCCGCTCACTTTTTACTGTGCTGTAAAGCACAATGCCGAGCTTCTTGCGCTCAACACACATGCCGTCGCTGCCAAGTCCCTCGACCGTCTTGCCTATCTCAAATATACCGAAATCATCGCTGAAAGCATGATTTGATGCGGTCATTGTAAGGAGCGTCGGTACTATTGTATCACGCAGCATTTCATTATCCGGCGTCATTGCGTTTATTATGCGCACGCTGCCGTTTATGCCAAGTCCTATTTCCTTTAATTTTTTCGCATCGCACCATATGTACGAATGCACTTCATGCAGCCCGAACTCGCGCACTAAAATATCTTTTACTCCCTTTTCGCTTATCTTCTGCTGCGAAAGGCGTACAGGATAAAGCGGACTTACGGTAGTCGTTATCTTAAAGTTGTCATAACCGTATATCCTTGTTATCTCCTCTATGATGTCTGCCTTTATGCTTACGTCCTTAGTGGCGCGCCATGACGGCACGGCAACGGTGAACACATCGTCCTTAAGCTCGACGCCGAAGCCAAGCGAGCGCAGCGTTTTAAGTATCTGCTCCTCTGAAATATCTATGCCGGTATACCTGTCGACATACTTTTTGTCAAACACTATAGGCTGAGCCTCAAACTTCTTAACATACACGTCGGTGAGCGAAGAGATTACCTCACAGCCGGCGTCACTGTCTTTCATGAGCTTAAGATATCGCTTTATAGCCGGAACCGTAAGCTCCGGGTCGAGGGATTTTTCATATCTCATGCTGGCGTCGGTGCGCAGGCCGAGACGTGTGGAGGTCTTTCTGACAGATACACAGTCAAAATTAGCTGATTCAAGCAGCAGCGACGTCGTGTCATCCTCTATCTCCGATGCAAGTCCGCCCATTACGCCCGCTACCGCCACCGGCTCACCGGCGCTGTATATCATAAGCGTGTTTTCATCTATCTTGCGGCTGACCCCATCCAGCGTGTCAAAGCTGTATTCGCCGCCGGCGCGCTTTACCTCAATACTGCTGACCTTGCGCATGTCAAAAGCGTGCATGGGCTGCGAAAGCTCCAGCATTATATAGTTTGTAAGGTCGGCGATAAAATTAATCGCACGCATGCCGCAGTAATAAAGCCTTATTCTCATGTCCACCGGACTTGTTTTGCGCGTGACGTTCTGTATCTTAAGGCCTGAATATCTGTAGGCTATGTCCTTGTCCTTTATGTCGATATCAACCTTAGGCAAATCATTGTACTCATCTGTGTCGTACACATCAAGCTCTTTCAGCGGACGCCCCGTAAGTGCAGAAAATTCCCTCGCTATGCCGTAATGTCCCCACAAATCCGGGCGGTTGGTGAGGGATTTATTGTCCACCTCAAAGATTATGTCTTCCACGCCGTATGCCTTTTTGATGTCGGTGCCAAGCTCTATATCGTCGGTTATGTCCATTATGCCGGAATTGTCAGCGCTTATTCCAAGCTCCTGCTCCGAGCAGCACATGCCCTGCGACATGACGCCCGCCACCGGACGCGCCTCAATCTTCATTCCGCCGACCATGCCGCCTACCGTTGCAAAGGCGGTTTTCATGCCAACTCTCACATTCGGCGCACCACATACGCAGTCAAAAATCTTTTCGCCGGCGTCCACTTTAAGCAGGTGCAGCTTTTTGGAGTCAGGGTGGTTTTCCACCGACAAAATCTTCGCCACTACCACGCCGCTTACGTCGCGGCCTTTGTATATTATGTCCTCGACTTCCGCCGTCGAAAGAGTAAAACGCTTTATAAGCTTTTCGATATCCAGCCCCGAAAGGTCTACGAAATCCTGAACCCAGTTCATTGAAACAAGCATTATTTATCCATCCTCACACATTATATATTGGTAAACTGCGACAGCGCCTTAAGGTTGCCGGAGTTAAAGTCGCGTATATCCTTAACGCCATATTTCATCATGGCCAGACGCGTCAGTCCAAGTCCGAAAGCAAAGCCGGTATATTCCTCACTGTCAATACCGCCGTATTCCAGCACCTTTGGGTGAATCATGCCGCAGGGGCAAAGCTCCAGCCAGCCGGAGTTCTTGCAGGAGGGGCAGCCCTCGCCGCCGCAGATTAGGCAGTTGATGTCAAGCTCAAAGCCCGGCTCAACAAACGGGAAAAATCCGGGGCGCAGCCTTACATTTACCTCGCGCTTGAAAACCTCCGTAAGCATGGTTTTCATAAAGTAGATAAGGTTCGATATTGATATATCCTTGTCTATCATGATGCCCTCCATCTGGAAGAAAGTGTTTTCGTGGGAAGCATCAGTAGACTCATTTCTAAAACATCTGCCGGGGAAAATGGCCCTCAGCGGCGCGCCGTACTTGCGCATAATAAAATTCTGCGCAGCAGATGTGTGCGTCTTGAGCAGCTGGCCGTTCTCTATATAATAAGTATCCTGCATGTCCCTTGCCGGGTGGTGCTTTGGTATGTTAAGCGCCTCAAAGCAGTGATAATCATCTACTATTTCGTCATAATCTTCTATTGTAAATCCCATGCTGAGGAATATCTCCTCCACCTCACGCTGGATAATGGTTATTGGGTGGTATGAACCCTGCGTAAAGTCCGGCGGCAAAGTAACGTCAAACCGCTCCGACTCGTTGATTTTCTTTAAAAGCTGCTCTTCCTTGATTTCCTCAGTCCGCTGTGCAATCTGCCGCTCAATGTCGGACTTTAGAATATTGACGCTTTTGCCCACCTCTTTTCTTTCCTCGTGGCTTAAGGATTTCATGCCCTGTAAAATCTCCGTCACAAATCCCTTTTTACCGAGATAGGCAATGCGGATATTCTCCACCGCCTGAGAGTCGGCCGCCTTTTCTATATCCTGCTTAAAGCGGGATACAAGCTCCTCAATTTTTTGCTGCATAAATATTCGTCCTTCCGCGTTAAATAATGGGCAATACCCAAATTCAAACAAACGGCCGTCGGTGGGTGCGCCTGAAAATCAACAGGCTTGTCCGCCGATAAGTGCCCTGTTAAGAGATATTTTTACGGCCGTGGCTATATATTCACAAAGCAGCACCGCCTCAGCGGCCTGCACCTATTTATTATACTTTATAAAAAATGAGATATCAACACCAATATCAAATCAAATATGGTAAATTTGCTACAGATTTTCGCCTATTGCATATAATAATTTCATACCCATAAATTTCCCCACAGCCTGAGAGCGGTTTGCATAAAATCAGCAAGACCATGCTCACTTAAGCGTCCTGCCCCGGTTAGCTTGATTTATTAATGTTTTCTGCCGATTTAATCTTGAAATAATAATGAAATATTGCCTGCATTTAATTTACTGCTCGCCGTATAAATTCAATATCATCTTATCGCTTTTTTAGCAGCGGATGCAGCAAGTAATACCATTTGCCTTGCGGCGGACAAAATCTTATCTCTTGCTTACTTATTCCATAATGCGCCCTATCTTTAGGCTTATATACTGAAAAACACATATTATAAGACGACCCGCAATAAATTTTTAAAACAATAAATATTGCGCGGTAAATTATAAAACGCATTTATACAAAAATACATCCGGCAGCAAATTCTGCTGCCGGATGTCTCCAAACATATACAAATTGCGCCTGTTTACAAGCTAACGAGTATTATAAGCCTACGCTCACCTCGTTTGGGCTAAATATAAAATCTATTCCGCCGGTTCCCACTTGCACCGTGCCGGAGAAACAATCTTATTCTCCTTTTTAAGCTCTTTAAAGGCTTTGTCAACTTCCTCTTTTGAAAGTCCCGAAAGCTTCACAACCTCGCCGGCGCTCAGCGGCTGAGCTGCCGTCTTCATCGTCTCTATTACCTTTTCCTTTGCATCCATATTAAAT
>USGR01000045.1 GCA_900554165.1 uncultured Oscillospiraceae bacterium
CTATTATAATAAAACTATCTTTAAAAGGAGGAAAATAGATATGACAAAAAGCAGAAACTTGCAAAAAATCATTGGCCTTTTTGTTGCTGTTGCGGTATTTGTCACTATGAGCGTGGCTTCTATGACTATAAGTTCAGCCGCTGACGGTGCAAAATGGTCATTGGTAGATGATGCTACTACTGACTCAAATGTTCAGTGGCGTCATTTTGGTCAAGGCACAAGCGCAACTTATCCAGATTTAAGCACTATTCCGCAGTACACCGCTACAGTTAGCGATGGAGTTATCACTTATAATAACTTTACTGGTAAGGAAGCTATGTTTGGTTTTGAATGCGCCAACGGCAAAGAGAACTTCTTTAAAGTAGAAGAGGGTGACATTCTTAACGTAAACGTAAGATATGATACTCCTGAGGCTGCACCGTGGCAATGGTCTGTAGAATTATACAACAAAGGTACATCCAAATATGTTAACATCAGCGAACAAATAGCTGCAGATGCCGGTGCGGAAACCAGTGATGGCAACCTGACTACGGCATGCAAAGACTTGGTAGCGACTATTGATCTTACCGACGTAATGGGCGTAGGCACAGAAGTAAACTTCATTCGCTTCTATACTGTTTTTGGTTCTGCAGACGCGAATGTAACATTTACAGTAAAAGATTTCTCAATAACAAATGGTGACGGCGGCACAGTCCAGGAATACGAAACACTGTATGCTGCGTCAACAGATAGTCTCGACGGCTGGCTGACATATGACGAGAATTTCCCAGAAACTGCACTTAACGCATATGTTTCTCCGATAGCCGACGGCAGCGACCCCAATTATACAGGTCACATGAAAGGCGAAGTTGTAACTGATGGAATTGAGTTTACATTTACTGATACTTTCTATGGCTCAACACAAGCGACGAATGCCTATGGTTCATTTGTACGCCAGTTCAATAATGTATCGCCATATTTATGCACAGTAAATAATGACAGTTATCTGAACCTGCACTTCAAGTTAGAAGCTGACAGCAGCCTTTATGGTGCTCAGTTATATCTACGTGTAGGAGAGAGCGGCGATCAGGATGTAACTCCTGTATTGGCAGAAGCTTTGAATCTTGAAACTAATGAAATTAATGGTGTACGCCCTGATGGCGGTACAAATACATTCAACTCACTTCCGGCAGGCGAGTACACAATATCATTAAGCTTTAAAGACTTAATGGCGAATTATACGGAGCAAGCAGCGCTTCTGGCGGACGGTGCACCGTTTGTTTTCCATCAGCTGTTTGTAAGATCCAGCGACGAGTGCTCAGCTGAAGATGAAGTAAATCTTACTGTTTATGATGTAAGCGTTACAACTGCTGCCGCTTATTCTCAGAACGAATATGATGATTTGAATGGCAATACTACAACATCTGGCAGTGGATCATCTACTAATAGCAGCACATCTTCAACTACAAGTAGGACTTCTTCTGGCAATTCTCAGGTTGATACCGGTGAGAATATGCTTCCGGTTATAGGCATAGCTGCACTCGCAGTTGTTGCTACTTCTGCTGTAATAATCAGTAAAAAGAGGAAGTAATCTGATATAATTAACAATCCAGTTAAATGATATCAGGGGATTTTATATTATTATAATGAAAGCGGCATCCCCAAAAGTTGAGTCTGGGCGCATTTAGTGTTCCAGGCTCAGTTTTTATTTTAAAAATATCTGCTCATAGATTTAAAATTATTGTAAGGTAATATATAATAAAATTGAAATAATGCTGAATTTTTTTGAGAATTCAGCATTATTTTTATAGCAATACAGGCTCTCTTCCTTCCTTTTCCCTTAGAAAACAAAACATAGTTTGTACTTAAATACAGCTCTTTACGCCTTCTTTTTCCTTTCTGTTTTTATCTATTTACTGCCACAAGAAAAAGTTTAATTTCCTAACAAAAACATTATATCCCTGTGCCAAGATTTTTAACTGTTTATGCTTAAGTAAATCAACTGTTTACCCGTTATACTCACCGCTGCTTATGTTGCTTTCATATATTGTAGAATAAAATTATTTGATGCACAATAGCTGTAAAGCATATAATCTATTAGATTATTATCTGGTTTGACACGCTTACGGGCGGCAGAATGTAAGATACATAACATTGCCTTGTCATTCTGTATGCTTTTTTCGCAAAAATTGGTTCTCAAAAGAAGGACCTTTCGCTTAAGCTTTTTTGTCATCCAAGTACAATTGATTACTTTTTTGCTTAACAAGGCAGTCACAACCGCGCAAAAGGACATGAAATAAAAACAGGACATGTAAGAGCCAAGATACCAGTACCACCTAAAAACATCAAATAATTCACTCCGAAGTACTTTAACGTTATCCATATTCATTTCAAATAAAATGAGCGCCCATTTTTCACATTATTGCCTTAGCTCTTCCATATCGGTGCGTTGCGGTTGCCTTTTATCAATAAAAACAGCCGGTTGACTTATAATCAGCCGGCTGTTTTTATTTGTTAGTTGTAATTCCAATTATAGCGGCTTACAAACAAAGGATATTATATCTATCCGGCAAAAATACTGCAAACAAGCTGCCATAAAAATAAGGTTTACACAAGCAATGATGCACCGATTAAGCCGCCGTCGCCGTCCAGCAGAGTAGTTTTAACAACAGCATCCGGCAACTGCCATGGTCTTATATAATCCAGCAGCGTCTTGCCCTCACGTGCAATGCTGCCGGAGAGCACAATAACCTCTGGCCTAAAAACTTTTAAAATGCTGTTTATGCCTACAGAAAGCATCCGGCCATATTCACTTAGCACTTGCTGTGCTGTAGGGCAGCCAGCAGCAGCTGCTGCAAATGCGGTTTTACCGTCTATGCCTTTTCGGATATAATCAGCTAATATGCTGTCAGGCTCTGCTGTTGCCTCGCGCAGCGTCATTTTGATAAGTGCCTTTGCCGAAGCATAATGCTCATAGCAGCCGTAAAGGCCGCATTCGCACTTTTCTCCATGTATGTCAATAGTAAAATGTCCCAGCTCGCCGGCGCGGAAGTTATTACCTCGGTATATTTTGCCGCCAATCATAATAGCGCCGCCGATACCTGTCCCTATTGTCAGCATTATTACATCGTCAAAATCTCTGCATACTCCCGCTGCATGTTCGCCTATCAGCGCGCAGTTCGCGTCATTGTCGATGCTTACTGGCAGACCGCCAAGTGCTTTGCTTACGCGTGACGCTATAGGCTCATTTTTAAATGGCAGATTGCCCGCGCCCAAAATTATTCCATTTACGGGGTCTATTGCCCCGGCAGATCCTATACCTATTCTTTCAATAAGATATTTTTCCGCAAGCCCTTTGCAGGCGCCAATTATATCGGATATTATCGGCTCTGAACCGCGCTCGGTTAAAGTTGATATAGACGTCTTTGCGCAAATGTTAAAATTATCATCAACCACGCCAATTTTTATGCTTGTGCCGCCTATGTCAACGCCTATTCTGTAATTCATGCTATATCACCGCAATGTATTTTTTATAATTCTAAAGCTTTTAAGCCGCTAAATCGTAAAACGACCCGCGTTTTAAAACGTAATAATATACGCCATTGCCATAAAAAATATATTTAGACTGCTTCTTATTGCCGAACACCGGCGCAGAAGTAAAAGCATCTATTGCCGGCATCCGCCAAGAGGCCCGGCAGTAGACATCATGAAAAGTGCCAATATGTTATAGATTAAGAAGCTATAGGTCTACACAAGCGCCCGATAGAGCATTTTTTAGTCTTAAGGAGTACTAAATTTATCATTGCCAATCTAATACTGACATCATAGTTGCTTGCGTTTTTTTAGCTGTATCTATTACAAGCTTTGTCTGACTCAACTCTATTTTAATGTAGCCGCAAATACATATGCTTTAATTTAATAAATCACCTGCTATGTTTTTTCTGACCCTTGCGCCCGCGCTTCTATCGACGCTTTTTCCCGAACAGCGATAAATATAACCATTAAAAGCAGATGCAAAGCTGCGTTTTTATGTGCACCTTTCGCCGTCGATAAATACCGCTTTGATATTTAGCTTCTCGTCACACACTATCAAATCGGCGCAGTAACCCGGCTTTATAGCGCCGGTAATTTTCTCTATGCCCAAAGCTTTTGCCGGATTAAGCGACGCCATTACCGAAATCTCCGACAGCGGCACTCCCAGCGACAATAGATTTTTTGCTCCCTCAAGCACGCTTACACAGCTCCCGGCAATTTTGCCATCTTCACTGCGGCATACTCCGTCTTTAACAATGCGCTTATTGCCACTCACAAAATATTCGCCATCTCCCAATCCCGACATAAAGCCGGCGTCGCTTATGAGAGTTATCCCACCGCATCTCTTCAGCTTATAAACCAGCTGCACCGTCTGCGGTGAAAGATGAACAAAATCACATATCATCTCGCAGTTTACACGCTCGTCGGTCAGCACCGCGCCGAGTATACCGACTTCTCTGTGATGAAATGGACGCATAGCGTCAAACACATGCGTCGCACGCGAGGCGCCGGCTTCTATTGCCGACATCGACTGTTCATATGTTGCGCCGGTGTGCCCAAGCGATATATTTACTCCAAATTTTACCGCGCGCTCAACTATTTTGGCGGCATTCTCGCGTTCGGGTGCAAGCGTCATTATTTTCAGAAGGCCGTCTGATGCACCGTAAAATCTTTCAAACATTTCTGCCGACGCCTCAATTTTAGGCGGATTCATAACTCCGCGGTATTCCTGAGACACATACGGTCCTTCAATATGAATACCGTATATTTTTGCGCCGCTTACTTTCTTTTTACTCTCACGGACTATGTTTTTCTCAGCCTTTATAATGTCTTCCGGCTCAAGGCAGCGTATGGTGGGGGCAAATGCCGTTATTCCCTTAGAGGCAAACCATTTTCGCACTTTGTCAAACGACTCTGACTCTGATGCAAACTCGCCGCCCATACTGCCATGAATATGCGTATCTATAAAGCCGGGGATTACATATAATCCATCGGCGTCAAAAGCATTGCTTTGCGCGGACAAAAGTCCCATTTCCTTTATTCTGCCGTTTTCAAGCCCTATGTCGATGCACTCAAAGCATCCCGTTTCGCCGTTAAGCACATTTCCGCCGCGTATCTGACTTACCATCATTTTGCATCCAAGTCCTTTATCATACGCTGTATATTGCGCGTACCAATGGAGACGGCCTGCATGACGTCCTCAATGCCCTCAAACTCAAGCGAAACATAGCCGTCATATCCCGACGCCTTTATGGCTGAAAGTATCTGGAAAGTAGGAATATCGCCGTGTCCGAATATGGTTGAGCGACGGAAATTGCCGCCGCGTGAGCGGAAAAATCCCTCACCTGGGTCATATGACATGCCAGACCTCACAAATACGTCCTTAGCGTGCACATGTACAATTAAATCAAGCAATGCAGAAACTGCAACAGAAGAGTCCTCATCTACGCCGCCGAAGTTGGCCATGTCGCACAGCAGCCCGTAATTGGGATTATTGACCTTATAAAACAGCTCAAGCATGCGGCCGCTGTCCTGCATAAGCCGGCCGTGATTTTCTGAGCAGGTTTTGACGCCGACGCTCTTTGCATAGTCTGCCACTTCGGATATATACGGCGCAACGTAATCAATAACCGCTTTATAAGTTTTAACTCCGTTATAGCCTTCATAATACGTCCACGCGACGTCGTGCCTCAAAAGCTTTATTCCGCATTCTGCGGCGGCGTCAATATGCTTTTTCAGCCTCTCCACCTCAGATGCCGGGTCTGGAGTGAAAAAGTTTGCATCGGTTGTGTATATCGGCACTTCAAGGCCGAGTGAGTGCGCCCGCTCAGTGAGAGCAAGAGCATAATCGCGTACTGTATATCCGGCTGGTGGATTATCGTTTAGTACAAACTCAACGCCGTCGCAGCCGAGCTTTTTTGTCTGCTCTATTGCGTCAAACAGCGTGAAATTTTCGCCGTAAAGGCGATAGAAACTATAGGTGCTAATACAGCTTTTCATAATTGCAGTCCCTTTCTAAGATAAAATTATTCGTTTATAATAATCTCTTTTCCCAAATCGGATGAATCATATACTCCCTGCAGCATTTTCTGCATCATAACCGCTTGTGAGAGCGAATATTTTGGAGTTTTGTTATTAAGCACGCAGTCGGCAAAATGAGTAATTTCGAGCTTAAACTTGTCATTTTTAGGGCAAACGGTTATCTGGTCGGTGCTGAGATATTCGTTGCGTTCGCCGTAAATTGTAAGGGGACTCATAGACGCGCCCGCTTTGCTGCCGCACAGCAGTACGTCGGTATGCTCCGGCCCGTTTATCGCCCAGCTTGCCTCAAAAAACAGCACCGCGCCGTTTTCAAAGCGTATAATGCCCGCACCCGAATCCTCGCAGTCAAATTTATTATCCGGGCATGGTGTGCCCTGCCATCTGCCGACGCCCTTGGTCTGATAGTCGCCAATTTTGAAAAATACGCCGGCGCTGACGCTTACCGGCTTCGGGCATCCCATTATGTACCACGCTGCGTCTATGCCATGTACGCCTATGTCAATTACAGGTCCGCCGCCGGAAGTTTTTTTGTCAGTAAACCAGCCGGTGGGAGTTCCCCTGCGGCGTACTGTGGATGTTTTAGCATAATATATATCGCCGAACTCGCCGCGCTCATACATCTCGCGGAGATACATATTCTCATAGCCAAACCTGCCGGGGACAGCCAACATAAAAGTTACTCCAGACGCTTTTACTGCCTTTTCCATCGCCAGTGCGTCCGCAAGACTCATGGCCATGGGTTTTTCACACAGCACATGCTTTCCTGCCTCGGCCGCCGCTATACACACCGGCGCATGTGCATTATTCCATGTGCAAATGTCTACAGCGTCAATATCGGCGTCCGCCAGCATCTCTTCAACCGATGAATAAGCTCGCGGAATATTAAATTTTTCCGCCGCGCTTTTTGCACGCTCGTAATCAATGTCGGCTATTGCCGCAGGATATGCATTTTCGCACTCCTGATAAGCCGGCAAATGCGCCGAACATGCAATATTCCCAGCACCAACTATTCCTATTTTTAGCTTTTGCATTGTCCGTCACCCTTCCTTTAATAC
>USGR01000046.1 GCA_900554165.1 uncultured Oscillospiraceae bacterium
CTCCCGGATAGTTTGGCTCCATAACATGCGGAGCGGTGCCGTCGAGAACAAACGCCTTTGCTTTAGGAAGAATTACAGCATCAAGCGAGTCGGGATTGCCGGAGCAGGGAATAATCTGTACTTCCTTGCCGGCCGCAATAGCCATGGCTGCCGTCTTGCTGAGCAGCGTTGACTTTCCAGTGCCGGGGCCGCCCTTTAATATGTATACTCTCCAGCTTTCCTCTAAACCGTAAACCGTGTCGAAAAACGGGCTGAAACCCTTGGGAGTAGTAGAGCCTAAAAAGAACATGGGGCAATTTAAATCAGGCATAAAATAACCTCCAGATATTACAAAATAAATTTTTCACCTGATTTATACTATTCCGAAAGCGAAGCATTTGACACAGCATTTAATCAATAATTGCTCAATTTAATAATAAAATTGCAATTTATTATAAATATGGGATTTATTATCTTCTCAAAATTTCATCTAAAAAATTCAGAGGCATGTCTCACGTCTATATCGGCAACTAAATGCAAAAATATTAAATAAATGGAAGACAAAAACCTAATTTATCTTAAAAAAACACAGCCTAAACATTGCGTGCGGCAGGGCGGCAAAAAAGTTAGCGGCTAAAAAGATATTTTATTTTAACCTCAAGCTTAACAAAATCCTTATATATGCGTGCGAGAGAAAAAGATATGTCTATATGTCGAGCGAACGGGAAATTGTTTGTGGCAGAATGAAAATGTAGGGCAGAGAGAATTGCTTTGGCTCGGGTGAAGAAGACAAATGACAGTTTTTCAGCACCTTTTAAGAGAATAGCTGGGATTGTACTTGTTTAGAGGCTTAATTAGACCTCTGGTTTTACCGTGAGCCGGATTACTGATATTTTTCGATGGAAATATCAGTATAGTACCAGTTGAGGATTTCTTCATAGCTGCTGCCCTGCTCGGCCATATATTTTGCGCCTGTCTGGCTCATGCCAACACCGTGACCATAGCCGCGTACGGTAAAGGTAAAACTGCCGTTGGAATATGTAAGGTCAAAGTTGGCCGAGCGCAGAGCGAAATATTTTCTTATCTGCTGTCCCGTATACACCTTTGAGTTAAGAGTATATTCCAAAACCGTGCCGGAGTCAGAGCACTTTGGCTGAGTTATCATAGCGGCGCAGTCAACGGTGGAAGCGTCGGGCACGGCCTGCATTTCTGTGCCGCTGACGCCGGCATCCATCTCATAAAGATGCTGTAAAAACTCCTGTGCGGTATATGTAACGGTGCTCATATAACTTGGGTCGAGCAAATCCCCGACGCTTTCTACTGGCTTGAGATACGCCATATCGGAGCCCCAGACGTTTGCGGCCGCTTCGGTGCGTCCGCCGGATATTGCGTGATAAACAGCCAAAATAAGCTCTCCGTCATATCTCATGCATAACCCCTGTACATCTTTCATAAGCTCCGAAAAGCGGGAGCGGCAGCTGTCGTAAGAATCGCCGAGCTTTGAGCGCGCGGCCTCTTCGTCAAGATAATTTTGGTCTATAGTATGGTCGTCGGTTATATCGGCGTTTAAAATAGAAGCATCCGGCTGCGCGGCGCGCTGCTCCTTGCGGCGCATGGCAAATGTATATGATGCGATTATCTGTGCTTTTATAGCTTCATCGCCATAGTCGAAAGATATTTCGCCGGCAATTACACCGAAAAGATAATCCTCTGCCGAAAGCGTGACAACTTCATTTTTTTCATGCATATATACCTTAAAGGTGCTGCCAAACTCCGGCTCAGTTATTGATAATCCTCCGCCTCCGCCGTTATCTCGGGGAATGAGCGAAATTGACGGAACGGCAATCATAAGCGCAAGAAAGACTGACAGAACAAGGGTATAAAAGTGCTTCATAATAATTTCTCCTGAAAGGGTTTGATAATATATTTATTGACTTATAATATTAGTTGCGATAAAATTATATAATACCCGGTATAGAAGTTGACTGGTAAAATTGCGGAGGTGAAAACAACGTGAACGATAGAATTTCACAGGACGTCTTGTCCAGTTTATGCGAGCAGGTTAAAAAAAATAACCGCATAGACCCTACTTTTAATGAAAAATATCATGTAAAGACGGGGCTTAGGAATCCTGACGGCTCTGGCGTAATGGCGGGCCTTACGAAGATATGCAGCGTACACGGATATGTTATAAGCGAGGGCGAGAAAGAGCCTACGGACGGCAAGCTTATTTACAGGGGCATAGACGTCCGGGACATAGTAGCGGGAGCGGCGGCTGAAGGGCGCTTCGGCTTTGAGGAAACGGTATGGCTGTTTTTATTCGGCGAACTTCCGACGGCGGAGCAGTTAGAGCATTTTCAGAGCCTTTTAGCGCTTTGCAGAGAGCTTCCGGAATATTTTGCCGAAGATATTATAATAAAAACCCCTTCAAAGGACATAATGAACAAGCTGCAGAGGTGTGTTTTAGGCCTTTATGCTTACGATGACAATCCCGACGATACATCGCTTATGAACGTGCTGATGCAGTCGATAAACCTTATTGCGCTTATGCCGTCGATGATGGTGTGGGCATATCAGGTAAAGCGGCGCCATTTCGACCACGAAAGCATGTTCATACATCCTAATAATACGGCGCACCACACGGCAGAGTTTATACTTTCTTCTCTGCGCCCCAACAGGGAATTTACCGATATTGAGGCAAAGCTTTTGGATTTATGCCTTATACTGCATGCCGATCACGGCGGCGGCAACAATTCGACCTTTACGACAAGGGTGGTAACCTCGTCCGGCACCGATACATATTCAGCGATAGGCGCAGCGATAGGCTCGCTTAAGGGCCCGCGTCACGGCGGCGCCAACATAAAGGTTATGGCGATGCTGGAGGATATTAAGGCCGGAGTAAAGAACCACAAGGACAAGGGCGAGATAAAGGATTATCTTGTAAAGATAATGAAAAAGGAAGCGGGAGACGGCTCAGGACTTATATACGGCATGGGTCATGCTGTGTATACGCTGAGTGACCCCCGTGCAATCATACTTAAGGAAAATGCTCGCAACCTTGCCCACGAGAAAGGCTATGGCGATGATTTTGATTTGCTGGAGGCGGTAGAAGAGCTTACTCCGGAAGTATTTGCAGAGTTTAAGGGTGACACTAAAAATATATGCGCAAACGTCGATTTGTATTCAGGGCTTGTATATAAATCGCTCAATATACCGCCTGAGCTTTATACTCCGATTTTTGCCGTCGCACGCACAGCCGGCTGGTGCGCACACAGGATTGAAGAAATTGCCACCTGCGGCAGGATTATACGTCCGGCTTATAAGGCAATAATGAAGAAAAGGGACTATACTCCTATTTCTGAGAGATAAAGGCGGTAATTATGAAAGTAAAGCATTTGCTTCTATGGTTTTTGATACCTTCGGCACTTATTGTAATATTGCGCACAGTTGAGCAGGCGCTGCTTATAAATGCTGACAGCGGATTTTATAAGGATGGGCTTGAAGCGGCCGGATACACCGTTTTGGGTATAACTCTTGCAGTTATGCTTATATTGCTCATTTACGGGAGTACACGTAAGAAATATCCGGTTGCTGCTCCGGTAAAGTCGAGGCCGGTATTTATTATGAGCCTTGTTATGGCAGCGGCAATTGTTGTGGATATATTTATGGTCATGCTGTCAGAGGAATTTTCTTCGGCAGTGGTTTTAAGTGCGTCTAAGGGACTTTTGTTTTATTTATATCTGCTATATATTGCGTTTGCAGTGTTGTCGCTGCTATTTTTCCTTTACTATACATATGCCCAGTGGCAGGGAATACGTCCGGCCGGATTTGCTCCGGCGGCGGTAATTATTATGACGGCGATTAAGCTGGCTATAGTATTTACCGAGCATTCTGGAATTGCGAATATTTCTGATAATGTAAATAATACTGCAATGATTTGCTTTTTGCTGGTTTTCTGGCTTTTCCACGGCAGGATGATTGCCGACGCCGGATATCCGAAAGCGGTAAGGTGGGCCTATGGATTTGGAATTTGTGCAGCTGTATACTCACTTGCCTGCACGCTGCCGTATTATTTTATCAAGTTTACGGGCAACGGCGCGCTGCTCCATCAGACAGAACTGCCAAGTCCGCTGCTTATAGCTTCCGCTATATATATAATTGTTTTCCTGTGTTCGTCGCTTGCCGGCGGTACTGAGTATATCGGCAAAATAAAGAAAAAGTACGAAGATGAGCAAAGAGAAGCTGAAAACGGTGAAGATGCTGTTATGCCAGAACCTGGTGATATTGAACCTCCCAGCAAGGCGGATGAGATATATAATAAGATTATAAAAGAGCAGGACAAGGACAAATAGTTTTTATATCAGCGCTGTGCATATTTATGCACAGCGCTTTTTGCTGTAAGCTTGCAAAAGCACTATGTAAAAAGATCTTTAAGGGTGGACATAAGTCGAAGTGAACGGCCAGCGGGAATTACAATTATGAGATTACCGCCGCTTAAAAAGTTAAGCGCAGGCTTTCAGACAATCGCGGTAGAAACACAAGGCGCCACCCTTTATAGCTTTTAGTAGGGCCATGCCGTTTGCATTGCTTTTCCAACAGCTTTGACTGCGGCAATAAAACAGCAGTTCCAAGTGCGCAGAATACTTTTTAATAATGTAAATAAAAATCTGGCATGAATGTCCAGCTGGATTTTGCTATAAATATACTGAAAATCCGCAGCGAATATGCAGCACAAAATTGAATGATTAGTAGAAATAGCACAGTAGAGACGTATTTTAAAATTAAAATACAAAGCGAGATAATTTATTTTTGATAAGGCATGTATTACTTTTTAGGCTGTTACGAAGCATATTGGCGTATAAATGTTAATTTTAAGAGCATACTATTGTTTTGAGCATACAAAAAAATAATTATAATTTAGTAAAATGGCGCATTTACAATGTATACTAATATGATATAATTAAAATTGATAAAATAATAACAAAGGAGTGCAAAATATGAAAACAGCAATAATAACCGGCGGCTCACGCGGTATAGGTGAAGCTATGACAATGAAGCTTGGAGAAATGGGTTATAATGTAGTAATAAACTACCGCTCTGACAGCTCTAAGGCGTTGACGGAAAAGTTAGTTGACACGCTTAAAGAGAAATATGGGGTAGAAGGCTATGCAGTCCAGGCCGATGTATCTAAATATGAAGACTGCGAAAAGCTTGTAAAAGCCGCAGTAGAAAAATTTGGAGAAAAAATAGACGTATTAGTAAATAATGCCGGAATAACAAATAATGCTGCATTCTGCGATTTACCCCGTGAGAAATACATGGCCGTATTAGAAACAAATCTTATAAGCGCATTTCACATGTGCCATTTTGTAGTGCCTTATATGGTAAAGGCAGGCGGCGGCTGTGTCATAAATACGTCGTCCATAGGCGGACTTATGGGAGTGGCAAATCAGGCGGATTACTGCGCGTCAAAGGCGGGGCTTATAGGAATGACTCGTGCGTTGGCTATGGAGTTTGGCAAGCAGCATATACGCTTTAATTGCATATGTCCGGGTATGATTTGGACGGACATGCTGCGCGGTGTTAATCAAGACGAGGTTCAGGCGCTTAAAATGGGGATTCCGATGGGCGATATAGGAGATGTTGAGGATATTGCCATAGCAATGGAATTCCTTATTCGCGATAAGTATATGACAGGACAGTATGTATCTCCGAACGGCGGAATTTACATGCCATAAATTTAAACAGTACCGCTGGAAATACTATTGCAGTACAGGCTTTTATTTGCCTGAGTGTTTTAAGCATTATAGTATTTGATATTGCTTTGCGGCGTTTTTTAGCTGATTCTTATCTTTATTATGATAATAGCAATTTGAGCAATTCGGCTGTGCTAAATTAAGGCATCAGCCGGATTGTTTTATCATAAAAAGACAAAGCCCCCGGTAAATCCGAGGGCTAAGAAAGACTTCTGCATCAATTATTAATGTAAATAATTTTTTCTGCCTGCAGCTTTCAGCAAAGCATGTATCCAATTTATAAATAGTTACATCTGTTTTTGTAAAAGCTGAGATTAGAACTATTAATATTATATAAGTCTTTCCATAAATAAATCTAACAAAAGGATTTGCGACGTTTAGAACATTACTTAAGCTTAATAGCATTCTGTGCTTTTGCTAAAGCGGCTTATGGCTCAGGCACTTCTTCACCGTTTATCAAATTTTGAACATACGTCACGTATGCGTTTACAGTATCCGATGTTATACAGAGCTGCCTGCCGCCCTGCTTTTCGGCAATGTATCTGCGAGCGGAGTATTTCGTAAACTCAATCACCGTATCAGGAATGCTTGAGTCAACATGCGTAAGGGTTAAAACATATTCCGGCTCACTTTCCGGAATATCTGACGGAAGCGCTTCAACAGATTTCATAAGCAGAAGGTGCTGATAGAAAGTCCTGAAATCAACAGAGGATATCTCAGCTCCGTTATATCTTACTATAATATCCGTCTTAGTCTCTGTCTCGCCGTCCTCATCAGTAGTGGTTGTAGATGTATGCTCAAGTTCGAATAGATATTCATTATCTGGGGTTTTAAAGGTTACAGACTGTATATCGGCTATAGACTCCACAAGTATGCTTGTATAATATATACTGTCGGTAGAATGAAGTGCAAACTCGATATTTGTTTCCGTTACCTTGTATATGGCCGGTATATCGTTTATCATTACGGCATAATAGCCATTGCCGTCTGATTTTCCAACGGTTACCTTGAGCTGAACATCCTTAATTGTGTATTCCACAACACTTGTAGGATTATCAAAGCCATATTCGCTGAGCGTAGCAGCATCTGGGCTTAGGACATATGTTTCAGCTGCATAGAGCGATCCCGAAAGCGGTGACAATATATCAACGGCAGTAACCTCATTCGCATAATCATGAATAGGCGCTGTCACTTGATAAGCTAAAAGGGAATCGTCAGGAGTATATACGAGCTCGACCGGCTGCGGATACGTTGAGCCGGAAAGCTTTATGCTGTCAAAT
>USGR01000047.1 GCA_900554165.1 uncultured Oscillospiraceae bacterium
CGCGCTGGGGCCAAAACCAGCATCACACGTCTTGGCCCCCCGCCATATTACCGGAGAAACCGCCAAGCTTGCCGGCCTTGATAATCTTAGAAAGGTCGCCGTGCTCGCCCCCGGAGTGCTTGGGCAGACCGGCATTGAAACGGGAGAAATTATAGCCGGCATAGTCGCTAAAATTCGTCCGGCGGCCGTAATCGTTATAGATGCACTCGCCTCTCACCGGCTCAAACGGCTCGGCTGTACCGTGCAGATGACGGATACCGGCATATCGCCCGGCTCAGGCGTAGGCAACAACCGCAAGGAAATAAGCAAGACCACACTTGGCATTCCTGTAATAGCCATCGGAGTGCCTACCGTAGTAGAGGCCTCAACTCTGGCATATGATATAACCGGCAGCGAGCCCGACAGCAAGCGCCTTTCTGAAATAGAGCCGAGAGGAAATAAAATGATAGTTACTCCCCGCGAAATAGACACGCTTATAAGCAGAGCGGCGGCGCTTATATCTCACGCTATAAACTGCGCTCTGCAAAAAAGCCTCTCGCCCGACGATTTGATGATGCTCGTTTCATAGCCTTATTCTTTTCTGCTTTTTAATAAGCAAATTTAAGCAGTATAATTTTCCAGCAATTTTGTTAAAAAGCATTCATGCCATGATATCGGCAGATTTTAATGTCTTTCACCCTCTTCATTAAAGCTTGGCAAAAGCCGCTTATATGTATTTGCTAAATCTTTTACTGCTTTGCCGCCGTGTTTAAATGATATTTATACGATTAGAGGCGGTCATTAATTTATCATTCTCTTAACACCGCAGTCGTCGGATTAAAATCTGCTGTCATAACAGATATAATCTCGCGATAAATGCACGACGGTTTTACAATGCGGTCGGGCAGATGACATGTATTAAATCAGCATAGCAAAGCTCTGCCCTTGTGGTAATAGTATCGTCAATATCCGCATAGATTTTAATATGCGTCTCATTTTGCCGCTGTGTTTTTATTAGAATAAAAATAATCCGGCTCATATAGGCTTGCCGCAGCATATGTCCGCAGCAGCAAAATCAGTTCTCTTTTCACAGAGATATTAGACGCATGACAATAGATTAATTTTATACTGTTACAGCGGGTGTTGTTATTGACCATTATATATTCGGGCAAAAAATCGGCTATAAGAGCTATTATTATATTTTTAATATGCGGAATTATAATCTACCTTTCATTTACCAGCCCGCTAATTGACGAAGCTGCTGAGACGGCAGGCAATCTTGCTAAAGCGTCGCTGCTTATGACAATGCCGGACAGCGGCTCCAAGGTATTATCCGACAAGCTAAGCGAGCTCGATGCAAGACGCGAAGCATCGCAGGTATTGGCATCTCTTCCCGCAAGCGACGACTATGAAGTCGGCCCCAAAGAGGAAGCTGTCTCGTCAGAGTCCCAATCCGGTGCAGAGCAGGCGGCCTCTTCAGAAGCCACCTCCTCTGCGACGACTGAGCCGCCGGAGGGCTATGGCACGGTAACCGAGCGCTTTTACTCCTCATCCAGCGCTAATCTCAAATGGGAAAATGTATATGTATCAAGAAAAATTGACGTGTCGATAGACATTGCTGAAGAAATAGCCACAAAGCCTGACATTACCATATTAAAAAACGGAAAGCCTCAGGTCCTTATAATGCACACGCATACCACCGAGTCTTATCTCGCAGAGGACAACGGCACTTTTAAAATAGGAGCCAGCTCCCGCAGCACCGACGAAAATCTTAACATGATTGCTGTGGGAAATGAAATAGCAGATAAGCTTAACGCCGCAGGAATTGTAACCCTGCACGACAAGACCATGCACGATTATCCATCTTATAACGGTGCATATGAGCGCTCTGAGGTAACGGTAAAAAGTTATTTGGAGCAATATCCGAGCATAGAGGTGGTGCTGGATATCCACCGCGACGCCATATCAACCTCCGACACAAAAAAGATTAAACCCACTGCCACAATAAACGGCAAAAAGGCGGCGCAGGTAATGATTATTAACGGCTGCGAATACGGCAATATAACCGATTATCCCAACTGGCGGGAAAATCTGCGTTTTGGGCTTCGTGTGCAGCAGGCTTTTGAAACAATGTATCCCGGCCTGGCGCGCCCGCTTATGTTTGACGATAGAAAGTACAACCAGCAACTTACCAACGGCTCAATACTTATAGAAATGGGCAGTGATTCAAACACCTTGGAAGAGGCAAAATACTCGGGTCAGCTTGTTGGAGATGCGCTGGTATCGGTACTTGAAAGACTTATACCGCAATAATATGTTTTATTTATGTTTATAATTATCGTTCATTGGTCCTGCTAAATTTATGGCTGCGTATGTATATATTGCTCTCATAACAAGTGTAAAGGTTAAGGATGAAAATGTTCAAAAAAACAAAGGCGCTAAAGCCCATAAAGCTTAACAGCACAAAAACAGGAGCCGCAAAATATTTCTGCAGCTCCTTTATATCCTCATTGTGTCTTGCGTTGTGCCCGTTTGTGTTAATCCTCGGTATTATTATATCGGATTATAATACGCGTCAGACCGGACTTTCCGACGCAAAGCCTGTAATTTATTTAGAGAATGACGACGGCATGGATTTTCATGTGCTGGGATATACGTTTTCAATCAGCGGCGATACTTCTGATAAAATTATGCAGGCGGGCGAAGCCGCTTTAAGCTTTTTGCCGCCGCAGCTAAGAATTCTTTGCGCAGTGCCCTCTGCCGTAAACAGCCTGATTTGCAGCATATGCGAATATTTTACACAGGCGGGTTAGCGCATTTGTTGGAATATACATGTGCTCTTTTATATATTTATATATTTTGGCCTCCATTATCTCGACTAATATATCCGCAGCGCCTGCCGCTTGAGAAAATGCGCCGCCGAAAGTAAAATTTAATATATTTTAATCCGGATTTGAAAGTGTAATATGAAACAGTGCAGGGATGCGGAAAATCTCCACACTGGGCTGAAAAGCAATCGGTCGGGTTCAGGCATCGACCGCATGGTTAACTAACGCGTCCCGTGCGAAGATGTGCTGGCTTAGGCCGCAGCGATTGCTATACTCTTTTTGATTTTAAATAAATCAGAAAAACGTCCCTGCTATGTACTGCATAAGTGCAGTTATATGGCAGGGGCGTTGTAATTCATATAAGATTTTTATTATATCCGCTTGGAGAAGCATTAATATCTATTCAGGCTTTTTCTTATTCTTTTTTATATTATCCCAATACGCTTTATAAGCCTGCTCGGTTTTATTATTTCCGGGAATATAATAAACGGCATCTTTAAGCTCGTCCGGCAGATATTGCTGCTCCACATAGTTATTCTCAAATTCATGCGGATACAGGTAAAACTGGCCTTTTCGCTTAGCGTCCTCGCCGTCAAAGTGCTTGTTCTGCAAATGCCGCGGAATGTGTCCCGTTTTGCCGGCCTTAAGGTCAGCCGCCGCCCGATAATACGCACTGCAGCCGGCGTTGGATTTTGGCGCGCTGCACACGAGTATCACCGCGTCCGAAAGCGGATTTATAGCCTCCGGCAGGCCTACCATCATAGCAGCGTCGACGCATGCCTTTACAATGGGTATTATCTGCGGATAGGCCAGCCCAACGTCCTCGCAGGCGCACACCATAAGTCTTCTGCAGGCCGACGGCAAATCGCCGGCCTCGAGCAATCGCGCAAGATAGTGCAGCGCAGCATTCGGGTCGGAGCCGCGCATAGACTTCTGATATGCCGACACAATATCATAGTGCTCGTCCCCGTTTTTATCATAACGCATGGCCGAGTTCTGCGAAAGCTGACTTACCGTTTCGGCAGATATATGCTTTCTCCCGTCTTCGTCCTGCGACGCAATCACGCTGAGTTCCGCCATGTTTATAGCTTTTCTCACATCGCCGCCGCAGCCGTGCGATATTATATCAAAAACATCATCGTCTATTTCGTACTTTTCTGAGCGGTCCTGCTCCATAAATGCATACGCCCGCTTTATGGCCGGAACTACATCCTCCGGCTCGACCATTTTAAACTCGAACACAGTGGAGCGGCTTAGTACAGCACCGTATACATAAAAATACGGATTTTCTGTCGTTGATGCGATGAGCGTTATGCTTCCGTCCTCCATATACTCGAGCAGCGTCTGCTGCTGCTTTTTGTTAAAGTACTGTATCTCGTCCAAATACAGCAGTATGCCGTCAGGCGCCGCTAAGGTGTCAATCTCGGCAACAGCATCCTTAATATCTGCGGTAGATGCAGTGGTGCCGTTGAGCTTATGCAGGCGCTTGCCGGTGCGCTTGGCAATAATGGACGCGACCGTCGATTTGCCCACGCCCGACGGCCCATAAAATATAAGGCTGGGTATGTTCCCCGATTCAATTATTGCGCGCAGCGCGCAACCCTTTGAAAAAAGATGCGGCTGCCCTACTACCTCGTCAAGGCTCTGCGGCCTTAATCTGTCTGCAAGCGGCGCTGCCATGTTTTTCACCTCACATTTTTATCAGCAGGTATCTTTAGTTTTTCATGATCCAAAAGTCTTCGATATTGTTCGTATATGCAATTTCGTCCTGAATAATTTCTGATAAAACAAAACCTGCCTTTTGATACGCTTTTATCGCTCTTATGTTTGACGCCGCGACTCTTAAATAAACAGGGTTTTTATAACGTTTTATTTCCCTTATTTCCTGTACACATTTTTCGACAAACAAATGCCCCTCTCCCCTGCCGCAGAGCTTTGGAGACAACGACCACCCTACCCAAAGCATGCCTTTGTCAAGCTGACACGACACATAGCCGATAAGCCTTGCTTGCTCAAGCAGGCAAAACTGCTCTGTCCCCCAAGTAGCCTTATCCATAAGATAGCCGTTCGGCCGTCCCTTAAAGCTACACATGTCGAGCGGCGGCTTATATTCCCACTCGCTGATTTGGAGGGCCGTTTCCTCAGTCATCGCATGTAGGCGTGCATTTTTATAATACATAATCAAAGCCCCATATTTCACAAGCAGTATAAAGGTTTAAATTCCAGCATCAAAAACTCAAAA
Organism: uncultured Oscillospiraceae bacterium; assembly: GCA_900554165.1. The sequence continues at coordinate 5,050 of USGR01000047.1, forward strand.
CAACTACACATATCCGGTATTTATACAATAAGCCGCCGAATGCACTCAGCGGCTTTAATATTATCAATGCCGCCAAAACGCCGACGCTCACCCGCAAAGGCAACGGCATTTCACGGTCTTCACGCTCCTTACGGCCCGGCTGTTTCGACATGAGATACCACCATCATAGCATGTGCCGTCGTTATGTATCCTCGCATTAATCAGCTTTACATAAGCGTTAAGAAGTAGTCCAGCGCCTGCTCGACTGATTTTTCCCAAAGCCGCCACTCGTGTCCACCCGGCCACTCATTATATTCATATTTATAGCCATATTTATCAAGGTATTTTTTAAAGTCGTCCTGCTGCTCATGTATTCTAACTAATGTGTCGTCTTTGCCGCAGGTTATGAAAAACGACGGTTTGTTTTTGTTGTCAGCAACTTTTTCTGCTAATGCAAACAAATCGTCTTCCGGCCTTATAACGCCTTTAGATATCGCATAAAACTCGTCGTTTACTACAAGGTCATATGCCCGTCTCACGTCAAGCACGCCGGAAAATGACGCTGCTGCCATATATCTGTCGGGACGGCTGAGCGCCACCTTTGCCGCGCCGTATCCGCCCATTGACAGCCCTGCCACAAAGGTTTTCTCCCTCGGGCGCTCAATTCCGAACAGAGATTTTACAAGCTGCGGAAGCTCGTCCGCTATATATGAAAAATAGTTCGGACCATAAACCATGTCGGAATAAAAGCTGCGCTGCACCTCAGGCATTACAACTATAAATCCTCTGTAATCAGCGAACCGCTCTATATCCGTATAGCGTGACCACATAGTATTGTCGTCCGACAGCCCGTGAAGAAGATACAATATCGGCATATCCTCCTGCGGAGTGGTCACCCCCACCTTATTTGCCACATCGAACGGCAGGCTTACGGTAATATTTGTGCGCATGCCGAGCTGGTCTGAAAATATCGATCCTCTAAAATTTGCCATACTTCTTAAACCCCATTATATAAAATATTATTCGTAAAGCGGATATTTTTCACAGATTTCCCTAACTCCGGCCTTTATCTTGTCGGCATTGTTTTCAAAGTCGGTTGCTGCTAAAGCTATAAATTCCGCTATTTTGTCAAAATCATCAGTGTTAAGTCCACGTGTAGTAGCCGCCGGCGTGCCGAGACGAACGCCGCTCGTGACAAACGGCTTTTCCGGGTCGTTTGGTATCGCGTTCTTGTTTGTTGTAATATTAACGGCGTCGAGGCGATGCTCCAGCTCTTTACCCGTTATGCCGGTACCCACTAAGTTAACCAATACAAGGTGGTTATCAGTACCGCCCGACACAAGCTTAATGCCGCGCTTAATAAGCCCGTTTGCAAGCGCCTGAGCGTTATCAACAACACGCTGCTGGTATTTTTTAAAGTCTTCGGACAATGCTTCTTTAAAGCAGACCGCCTTTGCAGCAATTATGTGCATGAGCGGGCCGCCCTGATTGCCGGGGAATACCGCCTTGTCAATGGCCTTGGCATATTCTTCTTTACAGAGAATCATACCGCCTCTCGGTCCGCGCAGCGTCTTATGAGTAGTAGTCGTTACTATATCGGCATACGGCACAGGATTCATGTGGAGGCCCGCCGCCACAAGACCGGCTATATGCGCCATATCGACCATAAGCATTGCTCCGCATTTCTTGGCTATCTCGCTCATGCGGTCAAATTCAATCTTCCTTGCATAGGCAGACGCGCCGGCGACGATAAGCTTTGGCTTTACCTCTAAAGCCGTCTGCTCCATTTTTTCATAATCTATAAATCCGTCGTCGTTTACGCCGTAAGGAACAAAATTATATGTAGCACCCGACATATTTACCGGCGAGCCGTGTGTAAGATGTCCGCCATGGCTTAAGTTCATTCCGAGAATTGTATCTCCGGGATTGAGCATTGCAAAGTAAA
>USGR01000048.1 GCA_900554165.1 uncultured Oscillospiraceae bacterium
CTTGTATATTATATCACATAAATTCTAAAAATCAACGGATATTCGCACCATTTTTTTCAATACTAATAATAACACCTCTAAAGGAGATATTATTATGGATAAAAAAATAAAAAAAGTAAGCGGAAACAAGGGAAATCAAGGAGTTCTCACAAGCAAAATTCAAGCCAAAAATATCAATGACGAGTTTTCCACTCAGGCTATATCACAGCCTGACAAGAGACAGGCTAAAACAGGCGTTGCCATACCGGACGATGAAAATGTAGAACGCGCAAAAAACTGGGTCGACGAAAATGGATTAAGCTAAAAACATAATATTGCTTTTTTAAGACGGCACTTAAAGTTTTATCCTCTAAAGGCTAAGCAGCGTCAGCTGCATGCGGCCAATATGATAACTAAAATCAGCATAGCAGTCATTATGCGAAGGCTATGCTGATTTTTCTGTGTAAAAGCAGCTCGATAAAAACTGACTCTCAGTGTGCATCCGCTCAATAGCATAAAGACATTTCCGGCAGCATAGCTGATATAATAGCCCTTATAATAAACCCGCCCGTAAGCTTTTTATATCTGCTGCTTTAAATATCAAGCCAAAAGTCCATGCTGAGGTCAATCGTGCTTAAGGCCCAGCATCACGTTTAATTATTTACGGCAAGCATCATTACAGTCCGCATATTTCTTTAAACTGCTGCTCGTTTATAATCTTAACGCCAAGTTCCTGCGCCTTTTTAAGCTTGCTGCCGGCACTTTCGCCCGCCAATACATAATCTGTCTTTTTTGACACAGACGACGATGCCTTTCCGCCGAGCTTGCGTATTATTTCTGATGCTTCTTCCCTTGTAAACTCTGTAAGAGTTCCCGTCAGCACAAACGTTTTGCCTAAAAGCATTTTTTCCGCCTCAGATGCTTGCTCAGAATTAAGATTTAATCCCGCTTCTCTGAATTTTTCTATCATTGTCCGCGTCTCGTTAAGAGCAAAAAACTCAAATGTGTCCTGCGCCATGACGTCGCCGAACCCGTCCAGCGCTTCAAGCTCTTCCTCAGACGCCGACATTATTTCGTTTATACCGCCAAAGTTCTCTGAAAGTATTCTTGCTGCAGCGGCGCCTATGTGCCGTATTCCCAGCCCGAATATAAAACGCCACAGCTCGTTGCTCTTTGAGTGCTCTATCGACTGCAGCAGATTTTGCGCAGATTTTGCGCCCATGCGCGGCAGATTTATTATGTCCTCAGCCTTGAGATGATATATATCTACCGGCGACGATATCAGTCCGTTGTCTATGAAAAGGTGCACCGCAGCCGGACCCATTCCCTCTATATTCATAGCGCCGCGCGATGCAAAATGTATAAGATGCCGTGCAAGCTGCGCAGGACATGCCGCATTTGTACACCTTATTACCGCCTCGTCCTCTTCTCTGAATACTTTTGCTCCGCATGAAGGGCAAACTTTCGGCATCTCATACGGTACAGAACCAGGTGCGTGGCTTTTTACCGCCACAACCTCCGGTATTATATCCCCGGCTTTGCGCACTATTACAGTGTCGCCTATCCTTAATCCGTTATCATGCAGTAGGACATATCCTTTTGTGAGAGGGTGAAATCGCAGCCCGACACCTCAACTATGCATCTTGACCGGACGCTGGCTATCATGCGGCATGGTACAATATCGCCCACATTGTGCCTCCGCTTTTTGAAGGCGCGCCGCCGGCTTTCAAGCGCCAGCCGCCGTGATGCTATGGCGCATTCGCCTATCCCGTCTATGCCTATTATCACATAGTCTATCTCTGCGCCGCTCATGGATTTTAAGACGTAGTCCGGCCGCTGAGCACTTTTGTCGTACCAAACCTCCCCTGCGGGGATGAGCACCTTCACGCGGTAATCGATGCTTTGCATACTCCTCAGCATATTTTTTATACACGTAAGGGTTGAAAACCGTGACCGTACAGCTTGCAGATATACCATTACCGCCTGCCGCAGTAATTACAGCGGTTTTATGCTTAGACTCATCATCAGGTGTAATGACCTTTGGAGTAACCACGCCGCTCTGCGACACATCAGCGACCGATGTATCACTGCTTGTCCAAGTGATGGTTTTATCTGCGGCGTTATCCGGCATTATATCCGCCGTTAAAGAAAGTGTTTCGTCCATGTATATCGTTGCTGAGGTGATATTGAGCGATATATTCGAAACTTATATGGGTTGACTCTGGGTATATCCGCTGTCCGGGGGAGTTTGTATCTCGGTACTGCTTGATACCGCGTGTGACGTTGAGGATGCGGAACCATGATTCGATGTGTTTGGCAAATCTCTGTTTTGGGAAGAAGAGGCAGACGGTAAATCTTTGCTTGGATATTGCTGATTGCTTGATGACGCTTGTTGCTTAGAAATGGCATCGGAACTTGAAATATCCGAACAGCTGCTGGTTATGCAAGACGATACGGCATGGCCGCTGCTTACGCTGACCGAAGCTGTGCTGTCAGTTTTATCCGGCGGACTTTCGGCTGTATAAGCATTACTGCTGCAACTTGATATCTCCTCTGTATTGCTTCGAGCGGATGATGCGCTGCATGACGGCAGCAAGAGTGCCATTATGCAGACAGACATCAGTAATATTTTCTTTTTCATTTTTACACCTGCATTTTCATATTGTATATTAAATTCAGATTATATATTCATGCGGCGTTTTTAAAAAATAACTGTAAATAACTATATCAATTGGTTTGTGTATGAAAATATTAGCGAGATATTTAATACAATTTAAGGCAAAAAATGCAAAGAAAAATTTAGTCATCACGCAACTTATTTTATATAGCAGCTACTACCTAATATGACCTCAAACCTTATTATTGCTGGTATTTTAGATAATATAAGAAAAATCTTATAAACGTCTTGACACAAGAGCTAAAGTTAGGTAAAATAATTGAGCACATGTTTTATGCTACTGTGGCTCAGTTGGTAGAGCAGCTGATTCGTAATCAGCAGGTCACCGGTTCAAGTCCGGTCAGTAGCTCCATGAAAAAAAGAAACCCTCAAAAGCCTTAGCTCATGAGGGTTTTCTTTATGTTATCAACAGGACTGTAATTAGAAAAGGTGACTGCTAATTTAAAAGGTGTAGTCTGTACATACCTCTTTGTCATTTCAAGGGTAGTATGACCAAGTATAGACTGTAAGGAATATACATCCCCGCCGTTCTCCAAATACCTTGTAGCAAAGGTATGGCGCAGTAAATGAGGTCTTAAACGTGATATGCCTGTTTTAACTTTTAAGCGGCGGAAAAGCTGTCTTATCGTTGTAATTTCTATACGACATAATGTGTCTTTTACGAATAAAGCGGTCTTAATATCGGAATTTCTGAAAGAATGTACATACCTCAAAAGATACTTCTTTGTATTAAGTCCGACAGGTACAAAACGCTCCTTGTTTCCTTTACCTCTAACAACTATATATCCCTCTGAAAGATGTAAGCTGCCAACATTAAGACATACTACCTCGTTAAGCCTAAGACCGCTGTCAAGCATAAGCAGACAAATGCAAATATTACGAAGTCCAATAAAAGTTTTAGTATTAAAGCTTGATAAAAGGATATGTATTTCATCATTTGTAAGTACGTCAATAACCTTTCGGGCGGCTTTTGGAAGCTTAAACTTATCAGACAAATTAAAAGATATATATTCCTCATGATAGCACCATGTAAGAAAGGCTCGGACAGCCCTGATATATGTTTGTATTGTTACGCTTGTAACAGGCTTAGACTTAAGATAAAGATAATATGACTTTAAATGATTGACATTAACGGAACTTATCAAAATATCGCCTGTAAAGGCCATAAAAGATGTTATGTTCTTATCATAGTATCTTATCGTATGTTTTGAATTACCTCTTATCTCATGCTCTATTAAATACTCCTGCAAACATTCACTAATAAGCATATTACTAAACCCCTTGATTTTTATTGCGCTTTAAGTTAAAATTAAGATACGATACAGTATTGAGATGCTTACCATTATCATCTAAAATCTCATAAGTAGATGAGAAGTCGGGTGTGCGAGACCCGATTTCTTTTTTTATCTCTGAAAATGGAACTTTAACAATATTAGGAGGTTTAATACCTCTTGAATGTCTGAATATATTCATACCTACAGGGTACATATGACATCTGCCGCCCTTAATAAATTTCTTTTCACTTTTTATGCCTGTATTATCATCAATAATTTCCTTAGTAACAATTTTTGAATTACTCTGCGCTGTTTCGGGAGTAAGCTCAATATCAGTAAGATAAGCAGTAAGATAAGCTCCGATATTATCTATACCTTTTAAACTTTTAGTAGAAGTAAAACCATGTCCCCATAATTTTGCTATATCATCATTGGGTATATATATCTTTTTTAAATCATTAAACCTGATAAGAACATGACAATGCCATGCACCTCGACCTTGTGGCTCAACAGCATTAATATAATCGATATTTGAATAACGACGCTTAAAACGCTTCATAAATATATCAAAGTCAGAATAAAGCCTTTTTACATCAGTCATATTTTCAGCATATGTAAGAGTAAGAAATAATTCATTTGAAGCGCCAACGAAATTATTGTTAATCAAATTACGAAGATTTTTAAAAGTACGCTTCAAACTGATAATATTGTCTCTGCGGCTTTTGCTTTCTTCATATTTTTTAATTTCACCAGTATTCATGTCAAGATATTCTGTTTTGCTTATCTTTTTAAAGTGAGAAAGATTATCAGAACTTTTTTCTAAAACCTTAACCTCTAAAATATCATTAGTACGTATAACAGAACATATCTTGTAATCATTAGGTAATTCAGCTCCTAAATATTTATGTAATTTCATTAAATATCCTTTCTATATAATTTTATATAATTTAAAAATAAAAAACGGTGTAATGTTTCGATATAATCAAGTTAATAGGAGTATGCTAACTGTTAGTCTCTGCTTGCTATTCGCAGGGTAGTATCTGCTTTAAGTAGTCTGCCGCGGGGCGGTTGGGCTGGATATGGCATACAATTCTGCTGACTGTTAGTCTCTGCGGGCTAAGTAATTATGTACTGGCTTCTACTCTCTGCTGTAAAGCCACTTGACGGCCTACGGCCATGTCATGGCTGGTTATGCGCTTCGCGCATGGTTTAATTACACTATATAGAAAAAACGCGGGCCCGCAGTGCGCGGGGGCCCGCGTACATTACTAATCCGACATTTTAATTACTTTATTAGAGACAGACAAATAAGGATATATCTGACGTGAAATATTAAATAAATCAAACTGACGATGTATAAGTAAATCACGAACACGGTTAAAACAAAGGTCAAAAACATCTTCTGAAAAACAAGAATGTAAAGACGGCTGAGGAGCTTCAAGCATAGCTAAAACAAGAATATCTATACGAATATCATCAACAAGATTTCCAAAAGTATCCGCTAATTCCAATACATCCATATATCATTTCTCCTTAGAATTTAAAACAGAATTAGAATTAATCCATTTCAAAACCTCTTCTAAATCATAACGAATAATTTTTGTACCGAGACGTTTAAAAGGAAGTCCAAGCTTTCTATTACGCCATAAGAAAACCCTATCTACTTTAAGAAATTTACAAAGCTCATTTTCAGTTAATAAATTACACATAAAAAAATCTCCTTTTAAAATATTGCATTATGCTATATTAATATTATAGCGTATTGCAATAATAAATGTCAAGAAAAAATATTGCAAAACGAAATAAAAATAAAAAGGATTAATTGAATAAAAAAGAAAAGTCTGATATTATAAAAAAGGTGATAATAATGCAAGAAACACTTGGAGCAAGATTAAAAATATTAAGAGAAAAAAGCGGAATGACACAAGAAGAAATTGCGGCAATATGCAATATTCATCAAGCAACATATAATGGATATGAAAAAGACAGAAGAAAACCAGATTTAGAAACACTTACAAAATTAGCAGATGTACTACAAACAAGCACAGATTATCTATTGGGAAGATATAGTCTAAAAGAACAAATGAAAACATTTTTTAATGCAGGAATAAAAACAGGACAAAAAGCCAAAAAAATATACAAAGAAGAAAAAGCAAAAGAAAATAAAAAAGCAAAAAAAATATAAAAAAGGCAGTGCAAGAAAACACTGCCAAAGATATATAAATTTGTAATTCGTAATCAGCAGGTCACCGGTTCAAGTCCGGTCAGTAGCTCCATGAAAAATGCCGCTCCTTGTGGGCGGCGTTTTTTATGCTGCGTGGTCGGTGAGAACCGGCCGTTTGTATATTGGGAGCGCTTTTGAAAAATAAGCAGAAAGCCGTTTTGGCGGGTTACTGAAAGTGAGTGCTTAGAGCGTCACCCAAGTCCGGCCAGTAGCTCCACGCCGTCGAAGCAAAGTCCGCCTCTTTTTATCTTGTGGTGAAAAACATGTCTCGCGCCGCTTTCCTGTTTCTACTCTCCAACTGCGACCCGCTGCGCTGGATTCGCAGTTGGTTTTCTTATACAACTTAAAATATCTTTTTTGTTAACTATTCCCATAAAAAACACCGCTCTTTCAATAGTGGAAAATACTCCGCCGGGATTGAGAATACGATTTATTTATGCAACGTTGATTTTGGATTCATCCAGCAAAAAGACTGCGAGCAAATGGCTATATCGGCATAGCCGCCGATCAGACAGATGCTGTCGGCATATGCTTGCTTAAAGTTTACGCCTTCGTAAGATTTATTTTTTGATGCCTTAAGTATATCTTTACTCGGTTCAATTCCTATAACATTTCTGCATTTATCTTTTCGCACAAGCGTGGAAAAGCCTGTGCCTCAACCTAAATCCACAACGGTTTCAGGAGTTTTTCCCCAATAATTTATTATAATATCACAGGCCTTTAAAGGAACTGCTGGCCCGCAGCGAGGTGGTCTTTGCCTGTCTG
>USGR01000049.1 GCA_900554165.1 uncultured Oscillospiraceae bacterium
AATAAGATGTTTGTCATAGGAATAATTTCTACGTCAAATAGCAAAATGATAAAGCTATACTGATAATATTAGTATTTACTTGAAGTGGGCCGAAGCTCTACTTCAGTATATTCACCACTTTCGTCAATAACATATTTTACACTTGTAATAAACAAATCAGATTTATTACCAAAAGTAGTATCGTTAATGACTGCCTTTTCCCAAGTAAGAAAGCTTTTATAGCCGGGTACACGTATAGTATAAAAACGGGTAGCAGCATTGTTCTTTTTAAGCTCATAATCACAAAGCTGCATATTAGCCACTTCTTCAGTGTCGGGAAAATTCATAAGCTTTCTGCGGTTTATCATTTGTGAAGCTTCGGTGGAATCGGTCGCCATTGACGTATATTCTCCGTTTACTTCGCTTATACCCCACATGCTACTGTATCTTTTATATCGGTCGTCGTTGTATGACAAATATGAAAACTTAATTCCGTTGTCAGCGGAGTTTGAAAAGGTATGCGTAGTGCTAAGAAAGCTAGGATTAAATACGACTAAATTATCCTCGTTGACATCCGGTGAACAGCCATATGCAAACCAGACTATAGTACCTAACGCGTCCCATTCCGAATCACCCTTGTAAATTTCTGTTTTCAGCTGTGTAGAGGCATTTAAAGCCTCTTTATAATTTATGGTATATTTATTCTTTATGTAAGTTTCAAAATAATCCATCACAAAAGTATTATATGGGAATTCTTTAGGAATAGCTTCATTGTCGCTTAACAAAGCGCCTCGAGATCGCGCCGTTACGTTCATATATTTGCCGTCATCATCCATATAAGTATATACCTTATCAGTATATCCGGTAAAAAGTTGGCTGTAGTTATCATCGTATACATTTAAATCAAGCGCGTCTATTTTTTGTGTCGTCGGAAATACAAGATTGGCAGAAGTATATGGCTCATATATCTTTTTTTGCATTACGAGCTTTATTGGATTAGTTATTTCAATATTTGAATAGTTCAAATCGGTTATCATAAATTTCACTTTAAAGTCAGCTCCTTGCCGGCAGGAAGTATAGCGTCGTTAATGCTTGGATTAAGCTCAATAAGTTTTTCTACTGGTATATTGTAGGCATTGCTTATAGTCCAAATGGTTGAGCCGTTCAATGTGGTTGCGGTGTCCTGATTGGGTCCACTATAAGTAGCTTTAGTAAACACATCTTCAATAAAAGCGAAAGAATATTTTACGCTTTGAGGCCCAGGCTCTCCTAACATGCTAAATTCAGAAAAGTAAGCGCAGTAAGTGGCAAACCCCGGAATATACAGTTCTTTTGGCGCACTTTCCTTAAATAGATTATATAATTTAAAGAAACTGACAAACGCACTCGTACCGTAAAATTCACCTTCGCCAGATAATATTCTTGCACTTTGACCGTAGTTTTGCAAATTAGCGCCACTGTTTGGGATAAAAAAATCTTTCAAATTTTTAGTGCATTTTAAAGTCATGTTAGTCGGATTATTTGGCCATGTAAACGTTGCAAATTTAAGTTTGTCCATATCATTCTCTTTTCTGTAATATTATTATCTGTTTACTGCGTAATTTGCCGTTTATAGGATAAGATTTGAATATTGTCGATTAACCGGCTGCTAATGCTGCAGGTTTCTTTTACATTTAAAAGCCGGCATTCGCTAAAAACGATATTATAATCTGGCAAGGCGACTTTAAGAGAAAATGTTGAATCTTTATATGAATCAAAAAAGTCCTGCGCATCGCTGTCGAGCTTTAGCTGATCAAGTGTTATATTATGCTCCTCTGTATCAAAGCACAGATTATCGTAAGCTTCAAACGCGCTGCCTATATGCCGGTATGATATATGGCTGTCGACGGTTATTGACTCTATCATTCCAAGGGGCGCATCATCTATGCTTACCAATATGTCTTTAGCGAGCACAAATTTAGCATCAGACATCATCGCCACCTCCGCTCTGCGAAATGTTAAAGCACCTTGCGGATATAGACTGTGACAGAATTTCACTTGTCGAATTATATTGTACCGACCCCGTCGAAATAGAGGCAATGCTCAAATCGGTGTCTGATAAAAGTATATCTATAGCAGAATCGATGAGGTCGGATATATAGCTGCCGCCCATTTCAACATAGGCGTAAATTTTAATAGTAATATCTATAATTTCCGTGCTGCCAGTGACGTAGGAATCGCTTGTAGAATAGACAACATTACCCAACCCAACGTCAGAGACCCCCGCCTTTACGGCAGACACGGTAACGCATGGATAGCTTGAATATTTTTGATTTTGAGGATATTCGCTGAATACTTCCATGTTCTGAAAAACCGTATCAGATTTTAGAAGCGTTATAATATTATTGAGATAAGCTTGCATTGGTAACTCCTACAGAATGTTTGAGTATAGCCCAGCAGTAGCAGGGCTTGTTTTTAAAATAAATCATTTCAGAACGCCTTACTACATATTTATCACCGGATGAGTCTTCGATATATGTATCGGCGCCCATATCGCCGAGATTATATTCGGCAGAGCCAATATATACAAAATACTTTATATTTTCATAGCCCTCAGGCTTATATGTCCCGCTTAGATACTGCCTGTTTTTGTACAGGAATGGCTGTATAAAAGCGCTGCAGCTTATTGTGCTTTCTGAGTTTATTAGCTTTATCTTGTTTCCGTATTTTTTAATAAAATAGTCCACCTGTTTAGCAGCGGTCATTATAAATCCCTCCTGCAGTCAGGTATGGCGGAAAATACAAACTCAGAGTCGGACAAAAGGTGCATAATTGGGCGCATATATTCCTGCTTTATGCTTTCAGCGGCGCCGATTGTATTGCCGGCGTTGTGCGTGACGGTAACGTCTCCGGCCTTAAATGATGAAGATGTATCCTGTGCTGACGATATAAGCGACATTCTATAAAAAGCGAGAGCCGCCGCGGCGCGGCATAAGGCGTCCTCATTTGCCGCAGCAGATGACGCGTCTATTAACTGAGCTTCTATTTCCTCAGCTGACGAAAGACAAAGGTCAGAATATCCCTCGGCGTCCGTCTCGGACAGGCCGCTGAACATACAAAAATTATCAAATACCTTATCGCTGTCTAACATAATGGCCTCCTTTCCAAATTGAGCGGCAGGGGATAGCCCCTGCCGCAAAAAGATAAAAATTACGCTGTAGCGAGTGAAAGAACCTTGGAAGCGTCGGTAAATATCTTTGAGAATCCGACAGTGGAGGTTATGGCGGTACGCTCTGTCTGGCAGTCTATAAGCTTGTCATATTCGACGCTGACGTCTGTAGAGACTACCATTTCAAGCGAGTATTTCTTATCAAGAGCGATAAATGTTTTTGTCGGCAGCGAGCTTGAGCATATAAGCTTTGCTCCGAGCGGAGTGCTCAGCTTGCCGGTGCCCTGGAAGTTAAGTCCCGTAAGAGGATTTTTAAACTCGTCTATGGCAAGCAGAAGCTGCATAACGTCTTTTGATACAATAATAGTATTCATCTCATAAGGTTGCAAAGCTGTCCAAACCTTGAGTATATCGTCGTATGTAATCTTATCGGCGGTCGTAACGTTTATAATGCCGGCGGCATTGCTGTTATCGCCTGTCTTTATGATAGAAACCGCATCGTTAAGCTGCTGTAATGCGATGTTGGCGCCTATACGCTTTAATGCAACGGTAAATATGTCTATTCTCTGGAACTTGAGAGACTCATAAGAAGCCACCAGCATGCTTCCATACTTTTTAAGATCGACAAGGCTGGGCTTTGTCGTTACGGGTGAGCTGCTTATAGTGCCGCCCTCGGTTATTTCCGTGGAAATAGAAGTGCTTATGTCGGCGCTTATGCTGCGGTAGTCTATGCCGGGTATAACCGTGACGGCGGCGGCAATGTCTTCAATATTAACTATTTCAGACATGCCCTGCTTAACAGCGCGTCTTACATATTCAGGGAAGAGTATGCTCGACTCAGATGCCGCAAAAAACTTCTGAACCATGTCTGAATCCTTGCCGCAAACCTTTATGTCAAAACGCTTAAGCTGGCGCTGATAGGCGTCCATTCCCTCAAGCTCGGTGCCGGCATACTCTGATGATGGGTCTAACTCTTCGAGTATCTGAGAAAAGCTTTTAGAAGAGTTTGTGTACATGCTTTTAGTAAGGTTAATATTTTCGTAATTCATATATATTCTCCTTTAAAATTAAATTTTAAATTCCTTATAGTCTTCTTTTTCGGCTTTTGGCCCGTACTGTGATATTTGGGGGCTTGGCGGGAACATTTTATCAATGTCGCTGTTAAATACCGACTTAAACGCTTTCAGCTCATCGATAGACATCTTGTCGCATACGCTTTCCATGACGTCCTTTTTAAGCTCCGGCTTAGCAATTGAGCAGGATTTTAATACCTCCGCCTTAAGGTCGCGCAGATATGTCTCGCCGATGCCGGCCATATACTCCATTTTTCTGATATAATCTCCCAGCGCTTCAGCCTCAGACTTGTGAAGCAGTACGCCATTGTCATTTACCGCCGAAAGGGATTTTATAGTAGTGGCAATGTCCAAATTATCCTCTCCTTTCGCATAAGCGTTTGTCCCATAAGATTTCACAACACCGGCTTTTGGCTGCGCCGGAACGGCTACAAACGACCATTCAAAGGCGTCGGCGGGGTTGATAAGCTCGGCATAGCACAGCTTTTTAGCGCCGTTTGATTTGTATTGACGGCCCTTAACGTGCTTGCACTGATTGCTGCGCATGTCGTTGCCGCATATAGAGCATACCGTCTTAGCGACTGAGCAGCCAATGCTTACCTCCTTTTTTATGCCGGCGTCGATTTCCGTGCGCAAATCCTCGTTACGGCTGGTTTTCGGCATATATGCCCTTGCTTTAAGGCGCATATAGTCCTCGCCGGTGCTTGTTTTCTTGCCGGTTACCGGCTCCACCTCACAGGCAAAAATTCTGGCCATTTGGTCCTTACCCTTCATTGAATGGTCAAATATGCCGGACTTGCCGATGTAAAGCTCGGCGAGCTTGTGAAGCGATTCTGTGGTGAACCTTTCAAAGTCCCTGTCTATCTCGTTGTCGCAGAGAATAATGGAGAAAACAAAGACTTCATCCTTTTTAAGCTGTCTTCGCGACTGCTTGTTGATAAGCTCAAGCTCCTCGTCTGTTATTTCAGAAGCGACCTTATCAAGATATCCTTCTTTCATTCAGTCTGGCCCTCCGTTTCTAATAGCTTTTCTTCAATTTCACGTGCTTGCATAGTGAGCAGCTGCGCACGCGCCATCTCAACTTCATCCTGAAGGTTGATGTTGTCCCACTCTATAGATATCTCACTGCTGTAGCCGTTAAGGCGCAGCCAGATATCGCAGATTTTATGGATAATGGGGTTGAGCATCCGGCGGTAGGCTTCAAGCTCGCTTGTTAAAATATCCGCCTGCTGGCTGCTCATTTTTTCAGTAGTGGACCAGCTCAGCCCAAGCATAAACGGCGGGATGCCGGTTTTTGCAACTATCTGCTCTAACATGTGCTTTACCGGCACAGACGAATCAAGAATTTGGTTGTCAGAGCCGATTACTCTAATCTGCACATCTCCGACAGATATAAAGTCCTTGACGCTGCCGGGTTGCATTGCATTTGACCACTCCTGAGCAATCTGCATAGCGCGGTTTTTGGCGGCCGCCTTGTCGAGCTGCGTTTCCGGCTTATAGGTAACGGCATAACGCAGATTACCAAACCGCTCGAAATTCATGCCTATAGTGTTGAATATCTTGAGCAGTATAGCGCTCACAAACGGCAGACTTCTAAGAAGCGACGTCCCATAAACACTGCCGGGGTCGGGGTTGAGCGCCGACAGCAGTATAAGACTTTGATATTTTACCGGGACAGCGCGTCCATCTTCTCTGCGGCAGACGGTGGCTTGAAGCGGTCCGCTTTTAATAATGTCCACATCGTGCAGCGGGACGTTGTAAAGCGCGCCGATTGTGTCGCGGCGGCAGCTGGGTACAATTTCGCCCACGGCCGTTCCGAAAGTTATAAGCTGGTCAAGATAGGTGTCTAAAAATGCGTTTATTCCTATTCCGGTGCCGCCTACCTGTACCGTGTCGAGGAAATGCTTAAGCTCGGCCGTCGTATCATCATCATCGCATTTAACCTGAAATCCGCCGACCAGCCTGACTATCTTAGAAATGGCCGCGTCAATTATCGGCACGGCTTCGCGTATAGATGCATACAGCCGCCTTTCAGGGCCGGACAGCGGTATATATCCGTCTAAGTCGTGAAAGGGGTGGGAGATAGGTCTCGCCGTTTGGACGGCAGAGCACTCGACTTCATCACAGGCAGCCGCCTTTGCAGGGTCGGCATTTCTGGACAAAAATTTTAGTAAGCCCACATATTTACCTCCTGTTTATAGATTTCTGTTCAGCGCCGCCGCAAAGAAGACATCCTCCTCGCTGTCCGCCACGGTCGCTACAAAATAGCGTATATCGTCCATGGCGTGGTCGTTTTCCTTGCGCACGGCGTCTTTCACGCTGTCGTTTTGCCAGCGGTAAAGAGAAAATTCTCTAAGTGTGTCGCGGCAGGCGGCGCTGAACTTGATTTTGCCGGCCTTAAGCGCGGACGATACCTTTCTAATGCCATCCGCTACATTGTTATCCGCCGGCAGTACGCTGAACAGTCCGTGCCGCCTTATAACCGCCATAAATGAGGCGGCCGAGGGGTCGCATACAACGGCCTCAATTTTTCTGTTTCCCGAAAGCGCTTTAAGCGCCTCATAATACTCCTCATCGG
>USGR01000050.1 GCA_900554165.1 uncultured Oscillospiraceae bacterium
ATGATGAAAGCGGACTTGATTTCTCAAAGTCCGCTTTCAGTCGCCGAGATACATATGCAGCAACAATTACACTGTTTAACACATTTCGCGCCTCATTGTTGAGGGCAAAAAATGTTTCGGAATGCTGTATTTCACCATTCTGATCACGGTAAGCCCTATTAGGCATCTTCACAAACAAGCCGTTTTTACCATTCATGACGGTAAATCCTCTCACGATAAAATTGCCTCCGATATTTACACTGGCGGACGCTTTGATATTGTTGTCTGAGTTGAACATTCTGTCAATCTGCGCTTTGATTTTCATAGTCAATCCTTTCTTTTATTCTATACTTAATGATTTATACTTTTCATTTGCGGTTTTGTCCTGACGTTCTCCCCACAGCACGGACAAATGAATAAGCGCAGCACGCTGTTCGGCAGGCGATAGGGTATCAAGGAACTGCAGGAGAGCTTTGTCATTTGTGCTCTTATCTGTACTCTTTAGATTATCACGGCAGTCGTCACAGAGCTTTTCGCGCTTAATAACAACCGTGCGGTCATCCTGCTCGGCAAAGGACAGTACGTCGTTATATCCAAATCCGACGCGTTGCCGGATTTCCTGCGGAATTGTCACCCTCCCGCGCTTGCCGAGAATGCGAAGCAGCTTAATCATTGTCATCCTCCCCGTATTTGACACGATTGATCTGTTTCCACAGGCACTCCCCACAGCTGGAGCAACAGTAGGGACAGCTGTTACAGTCATTGCCGTAATCTTTACAGCAACGTTCTTCGCTGTCAGATTTCTGAACAATAATGCGGGAACCGTCACTAAACACTTCCAGTGCCATGCCAGGTAGCATGTTGAGTTCTGCAAACAGTCCCTTTGGCAAGGGTATTATTTCAAATTGATAGTCTTTCATTCATATTATCCTTCCATCTAAATCAAAAATTGTGAGCTGCTCCGTCATTCGAGCTCTTTCGGTTGTGTCGTAATTGGAAATCAGCAGTTCTGGATACTGCCTCCCGCCGTCATACCTCTGCGCCAAGTTGGACAGTCTCTCTGTGCTTTCTATCATGATTCCATCATGCGAATAAAGCGCGCGTATTTCCGGGCAGTCGTTGTATGACAGCAGGAATTTGCCGCTGATACCTTGCAGGGTATCAGCAAGTCCTGCATGGTCAAATCCACCTTGAGACGCAGTGTCATAGCATTTGTCTGCATTGTAGTACGGCGGATCACAGTAGAAAAAGCTGTCCGGTCTGTCATACTGCTCAATGAGCTTTAGACAGTCCTTGTTTTCAATGACAACCCTTTGCAGCCGCTTGGCCGCAGCGTCTATCAAAGGGTAATCGCTCCACAAAGAGTGCGGCTGACCTCCAAAGGTACGTGTTGCTGATGAATAGCTATAGCGGATAAGCGCATAATAGTATGCCGCTCGGCGCACATCCGGGATATTTGCCTGCGCATTGAGCATCTGCTTCATATATTTAAAATCCAGCCGAGAGTTTAACAGGTAGCGCAGCTCCTCCTTGAGCTTTTCCGGCTCCTCTCTGACACATCGGTACAAATTGACAAGGCTGCCGTTTAAATCGTTGAACACCTCCATGTCGTTTGGCGGTTTGTGAAACAGCACCCATCCAGCTCCGCCGAACACCTCGATATATCGCTCAAACTCAAGCGGAAACCTTGCGACTATTTCGTCTCGCAGCGCTTTCTTTCCTCCTACCCATGACATAAAGCTGTTGATAGGATCACCTCTTTCATAAGGCGTTCGCGTGTATGGAGCAAAAACAAAAAAAGGCCGTTTTCCATGTATGCTTTCCATACACGCAAAACGACCTCTTTTTAGTCTTGTTTCTTTACATCAAATTGAAAATGTTGCCGTTTTCACCTATCAGCGGACAATCCGGCTTTTTCCTTTGCTCTGACGGCGTATTCTCCATATATCCACCGAGTTTATTTTGAACATAGTCCGAAAGCCAAGTACCGCCCAAAATAGCATGCGTTTTCAGTCTCCATACGGCCAATCTCCCAGCATCCAGTTTCACATTATCATCGAAAAGAAATAGCATATTTGTGAGACCGTCGTGTTCAAAGCTCACTGCATTTTGAAAGCTGCTGCCGTTTAGTAAAATTTTTTCTTCTGTCAGTTCTTTGTTAATATCCTCCTGCCATTTCTGCAAATTTCCACCGCAGCCCTGTATGATGAGGCCCTCCTTTCCCTGCATTTTACGAAGTTCTTCGCTGCTCACTTGTGTAATACTCATTGTTTTTCACCTCCTTATTTTCACATTATTTCAGTATATAAAAAGCAGATAGGAATTTCTTCCTATCTGCTTTCTGACCTTAATTTATCTGTACGAGAGTTCATGTCCTTACACAATGGAAAAAATGTGGTTTTACATCTATGGTTTTGTAACTTGAAAAACCGCCAGTTGTATACAAGAAAACCCCGATACAATCGGGGTTTTCTCCGGCAATATCTTTTTTATTGCCTCTTTATGGTCCGAGTGGCGGGACTTGGGTGTTGCTCTAAGCAGTCACTTTCAGTAGCCCTCCCAGCAGCTGATATATTTTATTAGTCTTCATATTCCAAGTGCAAATTAGTGGGTTCGCGCCCACCTGCTCCGACGCAAAAAAGCACCGCCCACAAGGGACGGTGCTTTTCGTGGTCCGAGTGGCGGGACTTGAACCCACGGCCTCTTGGTCCCGAACCAAGCGCGATACCAAACTTCGCCACACCCGGATATATCAAGCAACGCATATTAGTATACATTATCATAAGCAAAAATTCAAGCATTAATTTTAATCAATCTTCAAGTATTCCTCTTGATTTTTTATAATCGTAGTAACTGCTATGCATCCGCTTCTTCATTTTTCATTTATTTTGAATGCAGATGGACAAAGTTCGTTAAGTTTTATTGTTTTTGTCTCTGAACCATTAGACATAATTATATCCATGTCCTCTGAAAACTCTGATAACACTTGCCTACATATCCCGCATGGATATGTATAGCCCTTAAGGCTACTTACGATAGCTATAGCCGTAAAAGATATCTTCCCGGCATTCACGGCTTTTGCCGCTGCCGCACGTTCTGCACATATGCTCGCACCATATGATGCGTTTTCAATATTGCTTCCAGTATATACAATTCCGTCGGAGGTAAGTAAAGCGGCACCTACACTTACCCCAGAATACGGAGCATATGCTTTCTCCATAGCCTCATATGCCATTTTTAATAATGCATTATAATCCATAGACCTCTCACACAATTAGTTATGATAATAGTGTATCATTACGTGCATTTGCACAGCGCTTCACATTATCAAATTGACCGGTGTACACCAATATATTTATATCTTTCAAACTATTTTTCAATACCGGATATTTACTGTAAATATATCTTTTAACGTCAATTCTGCTCTAAATTTTGATTTGGTTAATTCTATTAGCACATGCAGATATTTTTGTCAGCTATATTTCTGGCGGATTAGCCGACAACTCTATTATTTTATCAAAGTCGTCATCCGACGCCGCTATGTTTCTCTTTATAGCGCCGCAGCTTTCACATCGATATATTATCTTAAAGGTGTCACGATATTTCTCAACGCCAATGGGACGCAATATTCCCTTGCAGCCGCATTGCCTGTCACCTGGATTAACGTCTACATGTAAAGATGATAGGCAGACAGGACAATGGTCGCGTGCCGTATATTTCAGCGGTGAAACATCCGCTCCGCAAACCTTGCATTTAAAGGCTTCATCGCGCATTGTAAAATTTTTCATTTTTATTCCTTTTGACATTTTATTTTAAACTTGGCATTTGCCAGCTATAATTTCATATAACTTAAATAGCGTCCCAGTTTGGCATAATCAGTTATAATAAGCAGACAATTTCACAGAGCATGTGGAATTAAAATATCTTCCAAGTTCATTGGATTCCTAAGTCAATATATTTTTGTGTTCCCGCTACTGCGTGGTCGGAACACAAAAAATTGAGATTAAAACGTAAACCTTTATAAGTGCTGCTTCGTTTTTATAAAGCGTCAGAAAACATTTTATATAATGCCTTTAACATAGCACGTTATTATTTTTATTGCATTATCAAAGGAGTTTGAGCCATTGATTATTAAATCGGCGCGCCACTTTGTCGGCGCAACATACTCATCGTGCCGATAGCGCACAAAATCTAAATACACATCGGTAATCTCATCAAATGTCAGCCCTCGCTTCATATTGCGCCGCAGACGCCGAACAATGCGTTCATCCGCCTGACAGTCTATAAACAAACGCAAGTCAAGCTTATTGTATATTTCATCATCCCATAAGGTCAAAAGCCCTTCGATAATAACTATCTGAGTATGTCCGTCTATCAGTATCTCATCTAAATCATGCTTAAGCTTAGGCAGGTCAAATGACGATGGGTGATTATCGTCTCTATAAGGCTTGCCCGTTATCGGAGCGTTTACAATCTGACGTTCCTCCGGCGCCTTAAAATAAGCATCCATGTTCAGCGTCAAAACTTCTAAGCCACACAGTGCATCTTGTAAATTTTTCGCAAATGTCGACTTTCCGCTGGCACTTCCACCCGCAATGCCAATAACAAACGCTTTTCCCATAGCTATTATTCCCTCTGCTTTTCTATAGAGCAATTTATCTTCCTCAAATGAAACACAGGCACAAAATCGTTAAAGCATCTTATAATGTCATATTACGTTCTTTGCTCGCTTTTCGTCCTTTTCCGGCTCTTTATTCTCTTCATACTCATAGTCATACTCTTCATGCTCTGTATACATTGACGCCGGACGATATTCCACATATGCAAAATCGCTTAAATCCGCACGTTCTTTCATGAAAGAATATACTTTTGAGTGCAAATCTTTCCTCATAAGCTTTGGCGGAAGAGTTGTGTCGGGGTAAAACGGGTCGCTCAAATATACGTCCCAACCCGGAGGCAGAAGAGCGCCTAAAAGCCCCTTTCGCTCCCTATACGCTGTAAACATTGCTATAACCGGCACTCTTAAATCAGCAGGATATTTAAAAGACGAATCAGGAAACGGCCTTATTCCATTATAATACGGCCAAATTTTGGCTTCAGGATATATAACAATGCCATTGCCGTCGTTGCAGCGCTTGCGCACCGCCTTTGTAAAGCTGCCAAGCGCCGATATATCTTTAGGCACCGGCATGCCGCCGAGCATAAGAACTATTGTTTTCAGTCCCTTTATGGATACAGCATCAGGACTTGCCACTGTGTATACTCGATGCGGGAAGGCCAGCAGCGGCGCAATAAATACGTCTAAATAATTTGTGTGATTCCCATAAAGAAAGAATCCGCGCCCTCTCACACTTCGCATTGCCCTTAAATTATGTACTCTCAGTCCAAGTATTAACCAGCTATATAAAAAGACCACTGGTATTGCTATAAAATAGTAAAGCACAAACGAGAAAAAGCGCCATATAGGATTATTGTTTATAAATTTAAAGTCTTTCTTTACCTCTTTTGTCTCAACATTTACGTTTGCAAAGTCCTCTGACAAGCTCTCGTAATAAATTATCTTACGCACCTTGCTTCACCTTAATGGCATCAAACAGCATCTGCTCCATTCTCTCCATGCAGCTGTCGAAGCTGAACTGCTTTGAAAAGCCGATATACTGCTTGCTGCACTCCTCCCTCTCATCAGGATGCTCTATCCAGTAGTCTATTTTTGCCGCAAGATCTACTGAATCATTGCATTTAAATAAGTTTTTCTCACTAAGCGCAAAATGCCGCGTCGCGCTGCGCTCAGAGTCAGATATTATCGGAGTTTTTCCGCATGATATTGCTTCAACGCACGATATTGCCTCTATTTCTATTTCCGCCGGATGCACGTATAAATCTGAATAATTTATAACCCTAACCAGTTCCTCGTGGCTGAAAAATTTAAACACCGGCTGAATATCAAGCTTTTTTTGAGCATATTTTATCAAATTGTCACGCTGCGGTCCCGAGCCGGCAAGTATAAGCTGTATCTTGTCTTTATATTTAGATAGGCTTACACCGTCTATGAGTACCTTATGCGATTTTTCCCTGCTGTATCTTCCGGTAAAAAGTATAACAATTTTATCTTTATATTCCTCCGGCTTTTTTACGTCAGGCATATATGTAAACTCTTTGCCTACGCCGTTTGATATTATATAATGATTTGTAGGCCCTACGCGCTTTTCAAATGTATCGCATATAAACTGGCTGGGATAATGTATGCAGTCGCAGTATTGATACAGCAATTTATAAAACTCTTTATATGCAAGCTTATTAGCCGCCTGTATATTCATTAAGAAGAAATGATTTGTAAGGTTTTCGGCCTGGCAGTGAAAGCCCGCTGTTACTGCTATTCCCTTTTCTACCGCATATTTACAGGCATAATGCCCTATAAAAAATGGCATCATAACGTGGACCACATCACTGCCGTCAACAGCTGACATAATTACATCCTTATCCGGTTTTGCTATGGTTACCCCGTTTTTTGCAACATAATCATTAAAAATATGGAAATTCATTGTCGGCACGACAAAATATCCGGGTTCACCCTTTTTATCCGCATCCGGACATATTACGCGTACCTCGTGTCCTTTGGATTTGAGATATCTTATGAGATTCATCGCCGCTGTTGATGTGCCGTTGTTTTCATTACCTAATACGTCGCATGCAACCGTTACTATCATTACTCTTCCAT
>USGR01000051.1 GCA_900554165.1 uncultured Oscillospiraceae bacterium
GCGGCATACTGTCTATAGCGGCACTGCTGCTCGGAGCTGACAGCGCCTGCGGCGTTGACATAGACGCCGCCGCCGTAAAAACGGCTAAAGAAAACGGTGAGATAAACGGCTTTAGCGAGCCGAAACTTACATATCTTCAAGGTGACCTCGCCGGCGCAGTTGAGGGAAAGTTTGATATTATAACCGCCAATATAGTAGCGGACGTAATAATAAGGCTGCTGCCGGATTTGCGAAGATATATGTCGGCCGGCGGAGTGGCGCTGCTGTCGGGAATAATATCAGAGCGCAGCAAAGAAGTAGAACGGCATATTGAAGAAAACAACTTTAGCATTGTAAAAAAATCCGATAATAATGGTTGGGCCTGCATAGTTATTAAATAACAGATTTAGAGGCTTTAACTTCACTACATATCTGATGAATTAGCGGCTTAAATAGGTATGCGGCTAAAATAGAAACGGTTATTCGGAATTTATTCGCTGCGAGGCGGCACGTGTTACTGTGATTCCGATGCTTTGACAATAAGATGTGAGACAGAATCTATTGGATCGGATTAAAAATAATGCCGGGTGCAGAAATAGGAGCACTACTTTTTAGACAGATGGATAGAAAATGCAACAATAGCCGTCGGCGTTCTTTATATTGGCTAAATATTAACTAGGCCGGCGTCATACTATTCGTCGGTCGGTGCTTGCGGATATATTGCAAAAGGCTATAGAGATATTTTTGCCGCAGTAATTATCGGCAATTAAAAGAAAATACACTAAAATAATAGACTTGAGAGGTAAAATGATGATAGAATATGAGCAGCAGCGGTTAAGGCTTATGGAATATAAGCCGCAGTTGGACGAACTAGAGGATGCGCTTGATTTGGAAAACGTTCGCAGCAAAGCAAAAATACTTGAAGAAAAAACGGTTCAGCAAGGGTTTTGGGACGATGCCGAAGAATCGCAGAAAACGCTTAAGGAGATAAGCCGGCTTAAGGGAATATATGAAGGCTTTGATAAGCTTAAGAGCCGGTTCAATGATACAAAAGACTTAATAGATATGGCGGATGAAGAGGAAGATATATCGCTGCTTGATGAAATAACCGCTAATATAGACGGCATAATAAAGGATATAGAGCAGCAGAGCCTATCAACCCTGCTCACCGGCGAATATGACGCCAATAACGCAATCATGACGCTGCACGGCGGCGCCGGCGGAACAGAGGCGCAGGACTGGGCGCAGATGCTTATGAGGATGTATATGCGCTGGGGCGAGCGGCATGGCTATAAGGTAAAGGTGCTCGATTTTCTTGACGGCGAAGAGGCGGGCATAAAAAGCGCCACAATGCTCATTGAGGGCGAAAACGCCTATGGATATCTCAAAAGCGAAATGGGCGTGCATCGGCTCGTGCGCACATCACCGTTTGACGCCTCCGGCAGGCGGCACACGTCTTTTGCTGCAGTCGAGGTTATGCCGGAAATAGCCGACGATATAGAGCTGGATATTAGAGACGAGGATTTGAGGGTAGATACCTATCGCTCCGGCGGCGCCGGCGGCCAGCACGTAAATAAAACAGACTCTGCGGTGCGCATAACGCATATACCGACTGGAATTGTTGTAGCCTGCCAAAACGAACGCAGTCAGCGTCAGAACCGCGAGGTTGCAATGAAGATGCTTAAATCAAAGCTGATACAGATAAAGGAAAGAGAGCATCTTGACAAGCTGAGCGACATAAAGGGTGAGCAAAAGGAAATCGCATGGGGCTCGCAGATACGCTCTTATGTGTTTATGCCCTATACGCTTGTAAAAGATCACCGCACAGGCTTTGAAACGGGAAATGTCAACGCCGTAATGGACGGAGATTTGGACGGTTTTATAAACGCATATCTTAAACAGACGAGCAAAGAAGAGAGGAATAAGTAAAAATGAAGACAATAAGAAAAATAACTGCGCTGCTCCTTGCTGTGTGTATAGCGGTGCTTTTTACGGGCTGCGTAGGGGATGGAAACAGCACTTTATCTATGGGGGCGGCTTCCACTGAAAAGACCAAAATAAATATAGCGGCGCTTAAGGGTCCGACCGGCATAGGCATGGCAAGACTAATGGAGCAAAATGAGAATGGCGAAACGGCTAACGACTATAATTTTACCGTATCGGGTGCGCCGGACGACGTTACGGCAAAGCTTATAAACGGCGAATACGACATAGCTGCGGTGCCGACGAACAATGCCGCGATGCTTTATAACAAGACGAACGGCGATATAAAAATGCTGGCGCTTAATACTAAGGGCGTGCTTTACATGCTTGACAGCACTAACTCGATTAAGAGCGTGTCCGACCTGAGAGGCAAAAAAATATATGCAACCGGAAAGGGCTCTACTCCGGAATATGTGCTAAATTATGTGCTGTCGCAAAACGGTATAGACCCTGAAAAAGATGTGGAGATAGAATATCTTTCAGAGCATGCTGAGCTTGCAACATATATTGCAGCGGGCACGGCGCAGATAGCGCTGCTGCCGGAACCCAATGTTACAACTGTGCTGAGCAGCAATGAGAATGTCAAAATTGCACTAAATATGACGGAAGAATGGGACAAGATTGCGGAGAAAGAGTCGGACGGCAGCATATTAACCATGGGCTGCGTAGTTGTTAGGAGCGAATTTTTAGAAAATAATAAAGAAGCCGTTAATGCTTTTCTGACGGAATATCAGGCGTCGATAAACTATACCTCCGAGTATTTGGACGAAACGGCGCAGCTATGCGAGAAATACGAGATAATACCTAAGGCCGCTGTAGCAAAAAAGGCAATACCCAACTGCAACATTTTCTTTGCATCGGGCGAGGACATGAAAAATTATACAGACAATTTCTTCAAGGTACTGTATTCCTATAATCCTGCTTCAGTGGGCGGCAAACTGCCGGACGACGGCATTTACTATGTAAAGTAGTCATCGGGTTTAAAGGTAAAATATCAAAGTGCGGTCTTATGACAATTTCTCTTGGATTTTACTGTGCCGGGAGAAATTATGTTTTTGCTGCTTTGAGCATGAGAAAAGCGGCAAAAGCGGGGGCAGGCAAAAAGCAGAGGAAAGCAGTAGTAAGAGAAAATTTAATAATAGGGAAATATGGAAAAGCCTAAGACAGGCTGTAAGCTTTAAAGAGAAAAAATAAGCGGCTTGCAGCTGCCGAGCGAGCGATAATATTTTTGAGTACCCCAGAGGGGTCAGCAGGTGCTGACCCCTCCTTGGTATGTGCAAACCGATAGCTTGATAGTGCTTTTGATTTATAAGTATACTTGTTATAATTAATTAAGAAGTAAAAATGCTTGATAAAAGTGTGGTGGGGATACAGAAATGCGGGCGTCTATAATAAAAAATAAATGGAAAATACTTCGCACTGCCGGTGCGGCAATTTTTTGGCTGGCGGTGTGGTTTGCCGCCGCGGCATTGATAAAAAAGGAAGTCCTGTTTGTATCTCCGATAAAGGTTTTGATGGAATTATTTCGCTTGTGTGCCGAGCCAGAGTTCTGGATAAGCATAGGAAACACTATTATTCGCATAATGGCTGGCTTTGCCGCCGCTGTAATAATAGGCACGCTGCTTGCTTTTTTAACATCTTACAGCAAAATAGCATACAGCCTTATAAAGCCGGCAATGGCGGTTATAAATGCCACTCCGGTGGCGTCGTTTATAATACTTGCGCTTATGTGGCTTAAATCATCCATGCTGCCAGCCTTTATATCAATGCTGATGGTAATGCCGGGAATATGGCAGAACGTGCAGGAGGGGATATCCGGCATAGACAAAAAGCAGCTGGAAATGGCGAAAGTGTTTGGCCTTGGCGGATTTAAAAAGCTTACGTCTATTGTAATACCATCCATGCTGCCGTTCCTTTTGGCGGGATGCATAAGCGGGCTGGGCTTTGCCTGGAAGTCGGGAGTGGCGGCGGAAATAATCTGCCTGCCGAAAAATTCTATCGGCACAAATCTATATGAATCAAAGTTGTATTTGCAGACGTCTTCGCTGTTTGCGTGGACGGCGGTCATTGTAATATTGAGCATGATAATTGAAAAGCTGCTCAAATTAGCATTCAAAAATCTGCTTAAGAATTATCAGTTAGAGGAGGGTACACATGAAAATAATATTTAATGAAGTGACCCTCAGCTTTAACGGCAGGACTGTAATCGACAGCCTAAATTTAACTATAGGCAGCGGAATAACCGCACTGTACGGGCCGTCCGGCATAGGTAAAACCAGCATAGTCAACATGATTATGGGGCTTATAAAGCCGGACAGCGGTCATATAACACTGCCGGATAAAATGATTATATCCGCAGCCTTTCAGGAGCACAGACTTTTTCCATTTATGACAGTCGTTCGCAATGTGATGCTGCCGCTGGATAAATCCTGTCGCAGCCTTGCAAAAAAGTGGCTGGACAGCTTTAATATAGGGCATCTTGCAAATGAGAGAGCGGCAAGCTTGTCAGGCGGCGAGAAGCAGAGGGCATCTCTTGCGCGGGCAATTGCGTATTATGAGTATAAAAGAGAAAGCGGAGAAAATCTGCTGCTTATATTGGATGAGCCGTTTTCCGGCATTGACGACGCGAATGCTTTATCTGCCGCAAAGTGTATAAGGGACTGCATAAGCGGCGGCAATTGCATAGTGATATCTCACGATTATGCTTTTTGCAGTGAATTTGCAGACAGAACTATTGAATTAAACGGTCCTCCGCTTATGGTAAAAGAAGCAGATATGGCTTAAAGCCTGATTGTATTATTTATAGAGTAAAATAGAGAAAATCAAAACCACCCGCATAGCGGGTGGCTCTTTGTTTCGTTTTCGGCTCAACTGCCTAAAGGCATTAGCTGAAAAACAGGCAGTATACTCAATGTATACTGCCTGTTTGAATTAATTTAAATTTGACACTCGGGGCTCTTATATAAAAGTTTCTCAACAGCACAAGCCTATAGCTAATAACGCGGGTTGATTAGGTATGCTGACTATGTGGAATCTGTTTAATACTGATAAAAATTAGAGCAGCATTTAAAATCACATCTTTTAAATAAGCATAGCCTAAAGCTCATACCAAACTGTCATTATACGGTAATCCTTATTTGCGACATCAGACTATGACGCTTATTGCCAATACCGCAACGGAGATTATCACTTATTAAGCGTTTTTAGCAATGGACAATAAAGCAGCTTTTTAATAAACGCTTAAATCACAATTTAAAAAAGGAGAAATTGATGCACATAATAATTGATTTATTTCTTCCTCGGCTGCGACTGAATTGGGTCGCCGACGACATGAACCTTCATCATATTAGTGGTGCCGGGCACACCGACAGGTGATCCGGCGGTGATAACTACAAGGTCGCCGTCTTTAATTATTCCGGCCTCCTGAGTTACTTCGACAGCACGGGCGAAAAGCGCATCAGTATTGTCCTGTTCATCTAACTTAAGAGGATATGTGCCCCATGCCAAATTAAGCTGGCGCAGCACCCTGTCGCTGGTAGAGCAGCTTACCGTCTGACAAGCCGGACGGTTTTTGGCAATTGTGCGTGCGGTAGCGCCTGTTTCGGTTACCGTTATAATGCAGGTGGCCGACAAGTCGTGCGCAGCTGAACATGCTGAGTATGATATTGCATTAGTAACGTTATATAAATCGTCATGAGGATAATTACGGAATCTTGCTTTATAGTTTATGTCTTTCTCTGTGCGCTTTGCTATTTGAGCCATTGTTTTAACGGCTTCAACCGGATACTTTCCAGCCGCCGTCTCGCCTGAAAGCATTATTCCGCTGGTTCCGTCATATATGGCGTTGGCAACGTCGGTTATCTCAGCGCGCGTAGGGCGCGGATTATTTATCATTGACTCTAGCATCTGTGTAGCGGTAATGACAAGTTTTCCGGATAAAAATGCCTTTTTAATCAGTTTTTTCTGTATAACTGGAATATCTTCGATAGGTATTTCGACGCCCAAATCACCTCTGGCGACCATTATTCCGTCGGACACTCTTAATATTTCATCAATATTGGCAACACCATCGGCGTTTTCAATTTTAGCAATTATCTGTATTCCGGTATCGCCAAGACGCTCCAGCTCGTCTCTCACTTTAAGAATGTCCTCGGCCGTGCGTGTAAAAGATGTGGCTATACAATCGAAATTATTCTCTACAATAAACCTTAAATCCGCACGGTCATGGCTGTTTATGAAAGGAAGAGACAGATGAATTCCAGGTACATTTACTCCTTTATTTGACGATACTGTACCACCGTTTACAACTGTGCAAACGATGTCAGTGTCAGTGCAGCTTTCAACTACAAGCTCAATCAGACCGTCGTCTATAAGAATACGTGCGCCACGTGATACATCCTGCGGCAGCCCCTCAAATGAAACTGACACAATGTTATTATCGCCTATGATTTCTTTTGTAGTTAGAGTAAACTGCTGATTTACTTTAAGCTCAACTTTATTCGATTTAAATGTCCCAAGCCTTATTTCGGGCCCTTTGGTGTCGGCAAGCAGGGCAATAGGAAGACCAAGCTCATCCCGGACTTCTTTAAGCATATTTATACGGGCAAGCTGCTGGTCGTGTGTTGAGTGCGAAAAATTGACACGGGCAACATCCATACCTGCTAAAATCATATTC
>USGR01000052.1 GCA_900554165.1 uncultured Oscillospiraceae bacterium
ATTCATGACATACGCCAATGTGGTTTTTTCCTACGGCTCGGAAAAATTTATTTCCACCTGCGCTGATATAGGAATAGACGGGCTTATATTGCCGGATGTACCTCTTGAAGAGAGGAGCGAATTTGCGCCGATATGCAAAAAGTATGGTATAGACCTTATCCCGCTTGTGGCGCCGACGTCGGAGAACCGAATTGCAAATATAGCTAAAGAGTCCGACGGCTTTACATATGTGGTATCCTCCTTGGGGGTTACCGGCGTGCGAGCAGAAATAACAACCGATATTGGAGCCATGGTTCATATTATACGCGAAAACACAAGAAAGCCATGCGCCGTGGGCTTTGGTATATCTACCCCGCAGCAGGCGCGCGACATGGCGCAGTATGCCGACGGAGTGATTGTAGGCAGCGCCATTATAAAACTTGCTGCTCAGTTTGGCAAAGACGCCGTAAAGCCTATAGGCGAGTATGTAAAATCAATGAAGCAGGCTATCGCGGACCTGTGATTTACAGCGGTGAGTTAAAAAGTATTTCCAGCTCTAACTTATATATGCAGGGCCTTTAGCCTTAGGACAAGCGGCTGGAATATCGTTTATTTTGTAATAAAAGTTAAGCTGGCAAGTTAATCGGTGATTTGTACGACTTCTGTCCCTATACAGCTTGCCCCCGGTTTATCTTTAAGCGGCGGAAAATACATTTACGTGTTTCCCATGCTATGTAAATGACTTGGTATCTCTTCCGGCGGTCCGCCATAATATTTACCATTTTACGTCCGCTTTTTCAAAAATCATGCATACTGGCTCTTTTACTCTACCCGATGTATAGTTTGTATCCTACAAAAAATAGGTATTTATTTAATCTGGCATTTAATATAATGCCAGATTATTTTATGTAAACTTTATTGCATATTGTATATTCTTATATTTCCTGTAATATATTAAAGTTAATCGTTATATGAAATCTGCAAAATATGTACATTCCTTTATCTAATATGGTATAATAGTTTAAAATAGTCAGAAACACGGATATATTATTATGTTAATTTATTTTAAGAGGGTGAGAAAATGGACGATAAAAAAATTTATCATGTATGCCAGCAGATAATCGATAAATTCTCTCCGGAAAAAATAATACTTTTCAGCTGTAAGCATTCTCCAAGCGGACGGCTTTCATCATTTAAGCTGTGCATTATAGTTGACGGCGGGGATGCCGATATGATTGAACATGACATATATATGGGAATAGATTGTGATATCCCGTTTGATGCGCTGGTCTACGACAAATCCGATTTTGATAAAATAAGCCTTCGCAGCGGCAGCTTTGCACAGCGCATTGTATCTGAAGGGAGCGTGCTGTATGAGAAGCAGAAATAATAATACCGACGACAGCCGATACTATTTTGACTGGCTGGAATTTGCCGCTGCAGATTTGCTCGCTGCAAAAGTTCTATGTGAAAACGGAAGCTGCAATGCACTTTCTGCCTTTCACTGCCAGCAGGCGATTGAAAAAGCGCTTAAGGGTTATACGCTGTATAAAACCGGCCGTTTGGTTGATGGACATAATCTTCCATGGCTGTGCCGAAATGCAGCGCGCTGCAACAGCGCATTTGAAGAATGGCTCGACGAAGCAGCCGCTATGGCCAGACTGTACATTGAAACAAGATACCCGTCTGACAAACAGCTTGCAATATCAGACGAACGCCTGAATAGTATTTTGAATATGGCGGATGATATGTACAATTTTATATGTGAAAATGTATATGGCGCAGACAAAATGGTTCAGGACTGATGCCATTTTTGCGCTGCTTTTTAGCTGCACACTTCCGCTCAGCTCTGAGTATAGGGCCTGTGCCGTCTGCGTCTGTGCTCTATTGCCGGCATATTTAGATTATCATGCACCAACCTTTCACCAATCTCTTCGCATGCCGCCGACAGCGTATATATTACATTGACGTTTTTAATTTACAGTCAAAGACTGTTTATGATTGGCAAGGCAGCGACAGTTACAATTTACAGGCCATTATGTACATTTCATCCAAAGCATAAAAGCATTTATTATTTCTTAAATTACGGATATATAAAATGAATATCGTCGCCGGACAGCGGCCAGCAATATACATATGTTTTGTGGTTAAGCTGCCGGGTGTCGAATAGAATATGGTTTTCAGCATCTTTTCCGCGAGTGCTGCGTTAAAATTTTTGCCTTGCCCGCGGAAAACCCTCTCGCTTAAAACTGCTTAGCACCAAAAACATGGGCGAAAAAGTGAAAAGACTTCGCGGCGGCACATTTTAGGCATATCGACTTTATCTCCCGGCAGCTTAATCAATCCCGCAACGAAATTCACCGGAAAAATATCGTTGTAATTTACAGGACACAGCGATGCTGAGGAAAAGTGGGTAACAGCGCCATATAATGCATCATTTACCAAGGATAAAATAATAAAGCCGACATATTTTCAGGAGAAATATTTTAAATGGGAAATTATAATGTAATATCAGCTTAAAACCAGCTATGGAGATTGAAAAGCTGTATTTATTCTAATGTTCAGCCAAGCAAGCATATGCTTACTTTGGTTTATCATTAATAATATGATGTAAATCTGCATTAAAGGTCAGCGTAATTTGTGCCATTATACAAAAAGGCGGCGCGCCTCTTGACAAAATGTAAGCTTTGGAATATCATAATAATAATTATTTTAGCATATCTATAGGCATTGATAGGAATAGTAGCTGGCCGCGGATGTGGAAGAGAGCTGCCGTTTGGTGTAAGGCAGCCGTCAGCTCCAGTGAATCTCACCCTTGAGCCTCCGGCTAAGGCTTCGGCTTAGGTTCGGACGTTTGCCCCACGTTACAAGGGCGGGCGCTTTTAGGCGCTTTGAGCGGCCTTTTCAGGCAATAGGAGTGGTACCGCGGTGGTTTTCGCCCTCGTCTCCAAATTTAGGAGATGAAGGCTTTTTTATACTATATAATCTTTGCATTTTTGTATTATGTAAATCTGTTCTTAAGATTTGCTGCTTATATACACATTCTGCTGTTTATCATCTTTTGGGCGGGTGTAAAACATCTCGCTGCATATGCGGCGTATAAATGCAAAATTGCCGCTAAGACGTGTAAAAACATACATTTTAACAGTACAGGAGCGTAATTTTATGAAGCTGAATGGTTCGGAAATAATAATGGAATGTCTGCTTGAGCAGGGCATCGACACGGTGTTCGGATACCCAGGCGGTGCGGTTCTTAACATATATGATGCGCTGTATAAATATTCCGACAAAATACGTCATATTCTTACGGCGCATGAGCAGGGCGCGGCCCACGCCGCCGACGGATACGCACGTGCGACGGGCAGGCCGTCGGTAGTTATTGCTACCTCCGGCCCGGGGGCTACTAATCTTGTCACCGGACTGGCTACTGCGTACATGGATTCAGTGCCGGTTATCGCCATTACCGGAAACGTAGCAACCGATTTGCTGGGACGCGACTCGTTTCAGGAGATAGATATTACCGGCATCACCATGCCGATAACAAAGCACAACTATATTGTTAAAGATATAAATCTATTAGCGGATACTATAAGGTCGGCATTTAAAATAGCCACTACCGGACGCAAGGGTCCAGTGCTTATCGACATACCTAAAGATATATCTGCTCAGGTATGCGAATACACATATAAAAAGCCGGAAGCTGCGCCGGACGCTTATGACGGAGACGGTGCAGACGACAATGCTGTAAAAGAAATCGCGCAGATGATATTAAAATCCAATCGCCCGATGATATATGCCGGCGGCGGCGTTATTTCGTCCGGCGCGTGCGATGAGCTGAAAACGCTCGCCGAAACAAACAGCATACCAGTGTCGCAGTCGATTATGGGTCTTTCATGTTTCCCCGCCTCCAGCCCGCTTAATATGGGAATGATAGGCATGCACGGCTCCATTGCTTCAAACAAAGCGTCGGTGGAGTGCGATTTAATGATAGTGGCGGGCGCCCGCTTTTCTGACCGCGTCGCCGGCGACAGGACGCGCTTTGCTTCAAACGCAAAGCTTGTCCACATCGACATTGACGAAGCGGAGTTTAATAAAAACGTCTCCTGCGATATGTATGTAAAGGGAGATATGAAAGAAGTATTACGTAAACTTAATTTGGCAATTCAGTCTGCTGACACCAAGCCGGTTTCGCATGAAGATTGGCTTAAACAAATATCAGAGTGGAAAGAGCTTGACAAGCTCACGCCTATAAAAATGCTGCAGGATAAAGATTATGTTAATCCATATCTTGTTATAAAGTCGCTGCACGACAATTGTCCCGACGCATATGTTGCAACGGACGTCGGCCAGCATCAGATGTGGACTACGCAGTATTTTAGCTTTGAAAAGCCGCGGCATCTTATAACGTCCGGCGGGCTTGGCACAATGGGCTTTGGGCTGGGCGCCGCAATAGGTACGCAGGTAGGGCAGCCAAACGGCCGCGTTGTTCTTGTTACATCGGACGGCAGCTTTCATATGAATATGAACGAGCTTACCACCGTTTCATCATATAATCTGCCTATTGTAATTGTTCTTATGAATAATCAGGTGCTCGGCATGGTGCGCCAGTGGCAGAAGGCTTTTTACGGCAACAGATTTTCCCAGACGTCTCCCAACCGACATACTGATTTTGAAAGTCTGGCAAAGGCTTTTGGCATTAACTATATTAAAATTGCTAAAAACGACGATATAGACACTGCAGTAAAATCCGCTTTCGACATGAACGCACCCGTTCTGCTTGACTGCCGCATTTCTCCCGACGTCAATGTTCTGCCAATGATACCGCCGGGAAAATCGGCTGAAGATATTATGCTGGAGATGTAATATATTCGGCGCTGCCAATTGCAGCACGCCCGAAAAAATGCATAACAGCATGCGGTATTCAAGATTTTTGATTATCCATATATTTCCATAGCTTTTGTCAGCATAGTCACTATAGGAATAATACGTCTGAAGTTTAGATAAATTACACCTATGCGGCTATGGATGCTTAAGCTTAGCGGCTGCTGAATAAATTTATCGGCAGCGTAAGAATTAATTTAAAATGTAATTAGCAAAGCGCCGATGACGACGCTTTGTTTTACAAATAATGAAAGGAAGATTTAACATGGCTATGACAATGACACAAAAAATACTGGCGGCGCACGCCGGACTAAAAGAAGTCAAGGCCGGGCAGCTTATTGAAGCCGAGCTGGACATGGTTTTGGGCAATGATATAACCTCTCCGATAGCTATAGGCGAATTTGAAAAATGCGGTGCCGGCTGTGTGTTTAATGAGGAGCGTGTGGCGCTGGTAATGGACCATTTTACTCCTAATAAAGACATAAAAGCGGCGCAGCAGTGCAAGCGTGTAAGAGAATTTGCAAATAATCAGAACATAAAGCACTTTTACGATGTCGGGCAGATGGGCATAGAGCATGCGCTGCTGCCTGAGCAGGGCATTGTAGGCCCCGGCGACTGCATAATCGGCGCCGACTCCCACACCTGTACATACGGCGCTTTAGGCGCTTTCTCCACCGGCGTAGGCTCCACCGACATGGCGGTCGGAATGGCCACCGGCAAGGCTTGGTTTAAGGTCCCTGCCGCTATTAAGGTTGAGCTTATCGGCAAGCCTCAGGGCTGGGTCAGCGGCAAGGATGTCATACTTCACCTTATCGGCATGATAGGAGTTAACGGCGCACTGTATAAATCGCTTGAGTTTTGCGGCGAGGGTGTTAAAAATCTCTCTATGGACGACCGCCTTTGCATATCGAACATGGCGATTGAGGCGGGCGCCAAGAACGGAATATTCCCCGTCGACGACATAACGCTCGAATATGTAAAGGGACGCTTTACGCGTGAAATCAAAATCTACTCCGCCGACAGCGACGCCGAATATGAGCGCACCATTACAATAGATTTATCGTCGCTGCGTCCCACCGTCGCTTTCCCGCATCTGCCGGAGAATGCGCGTACTCCGGAAAACTGGGGAGAGGTGAAAATCGATCAGGTCGTTATCGGCTCCTGTACAAACGGACGTTTTTCTGATATTGAGGCTGCGGCAAAAATTATCAGAGGGAAAAAGATTGCAGATGGTGTGCGCTGCATTATTATTCCAGCCACTCAGCAGATTTACAAAGAGGCAATGAAGGCCGGGTATCTCGAGCAGTTTATCGATGCGGGCTGTGTGGTTTCTACGCCGACGTGCGGACCCTGCCTGGGCGGTTATATGGGTGTTTTAGCAGAAGGCGAACGCTGTGTCTCCACCACAAACCGCAATTTTGTCGGGCGTATGGGTCATGTAAAGAGCGAGGTCTATCTTGCGTCGCCGGAGGTTGCGGCAGCATCCGCCCTGACCGGACGCATCACTGCGCCGGAAGAAGTGATTTGATGTTCAATCATATCCGTCATTTTTAGCGGAGAAAAGGAATAGACAGAAAGGGGAAGAATGAATCAATGAATGCAAAAGGAATTGTCCATAAATACGGCGATAATATTGATACAGACGTTATTATTCCGGCGCGTCATCTGAATACGCAGGACCATAAGGAGCTTGCCTCCCATTGTATGGAGGATATTGATAC
>USGR01000053.1 GCA_900554165.1 uncultured Oscillospiraceae bacterium
AGTCAACCTGCCTAAAATGATATTTCTTAACCAGCCAAATTATCCAATTAATTACTTCTTCTTCATCTAATTCTTTACATCTCTCTTCTCCAGGAATCCAACTTTCAAAACAATAAATACATTTAAAATTACATCTCATTGTCATCATAAGTGTGATGTTCAGCCTGGTAGTCTGATACACCATAGAGTTCATTAGATATTGTATATTTTGATTATCCGCAACATCATCTTTGACGAGAAAGTCAGAGAGTTGACGTTCTAAAAGTTTCGAAGAGTGTATGGATCGAACGTTCAAAGAATTG
Source organism: uncultured Oscillospiraceae bacterium (assembly GCA_900554165.1). The sequence continues at coordinate 303 of USGR01000053.1, forward strand.
GGGATTACCCTCATACGCTTATTTAAAGTGTTGAATAGAATTGTTTTATCAGAATCTTTACAAAACACTGTGAATCTCGAGTATTTCATTTGCTAATCCCCCGTATAAAATCTTTTATATAAATCCTTATCAGGATAGAATTACATGATCTATGCGAAAGCCATAGAATACAACTTTCGCATAGATCATTGACTGCTACAATAGCAGCCTTGTCTTTGCTTAACCACATCGCTGGCCATGGGCACAGCAAGATGATGCCATTGCGCCGTAATAAGCTTCGCCCAGTTCCTCATTGGTCAAAACAAGAACTATAGGAGCTATATATGTTTTCTTCATACAAAACACCTCCTTTCAATTTTGCCAAAACACTTTAATCTGTTAAATCGATTAAAATATTTGACATATTTATAATAATTTAATGTATATCCTCTACAGATATCCATTAAATTATTATTTTTTGCTTGTTTTTACTATGATGCTTTCTAAAACAAGCGTATTTAAACAGTTCTCAACATCTTGCAAACAAGTATCAAAATCAACTTCATATCCATTCATAATTGCTTCTACCAAATCTTTTACCGTATTTTTTCCGTCGCACAAATTAAATATGTCAACCGCTGTATTTGAAAGATACACGCCTTTGCCAGTCGTATCTGACTCGCTCATTAAAAGATAAGAGCCATCAACTTCCTCTATAATAAGATCATCATTTTTCTTAAAAATCGCTGTCTGTTCCATAATAATTCTCCTTTTGAATAATTTTGTAGCTTTAAATGTCTATTACAACGAACTTTCCAACTTCCTCCTTTCGGCAAACCTAAGATTTAAATCATACTTAATATTTACTCGAAGGCAAAAAGCGACACAAGGCAAAGCTAAATACTGCGGCCCGTGTCGCTCGTAAATCTTATAGAAAATGAACAGAATAAACCCAAGAAACTATAGCTATCATTATATGATAAAATTTGAACATATTTTTGACGTCCCATTTGTTTTCACGTCCTTTTATCTATTTTGTTCATCTCTCCTTAAAATATTGCGTGAAATATATTTACTGTTTGTGATATACTATCACATATTTTTTTAAATGTCAACAATTATTTTAAAAGTTATGCTTATATATAAATTTTTATTATATATTTTGTCTAATCTTTATGTCGCAATTTCATTCTATCAAAAAACTATTAATTTGCACCATATTTGTAAATCCAATCGTATAAATATATTGTGTGAATATATTTCACAAGAAAAGCCGTAAATCCTCCGATATCTACGATAATTACCGTGGAAATCTGCTGGGACTTCTAAAGAAAGACGGTGATAGCCGCTACGTAGAGGCCTGAGAGAAGCACTAGGCTTCATTAATAAGGATTGAAATACATCTACATCGTCCTGTCCAGAGGATTTTCTGAAATTCATTTATTTTGCCGGCAACAACAGTCTCAATTTGTTAGAGCATTTTCCCTGCCGCGGAGTGAGAGCAGCATCCATACTATATTGGGAAATACAGTGCAAAAACGGATTGCCTGTCTTGCCATGCCGCTTGCCGTTGACAGACTTTCCGCCCTGCTAACCTGCAGCAGTATGAATCAGTTCGAGGCGCTCAACAAATCTGCCTTTATCCCCGTCGGGATGGCTGTTCACGGTTGTTTGGACGATCCTGTTTGTTCTGTCTGGAAGTATCGAGGGAGCCAAGTCAGACAGCTTTGACCGTTTACGGCGCCCAGCTCCTTTTTAATTTTGTATGGCCGATCTCTCTTTTTCAGTCTGGCACAATACTGTTTGCCTTTATCTGGCCCGTGATTTTGTTACTTCTCATCTTAATTACGACCGTCCTGTTTTATCGGATATACAAACCAGCGGGGCATCTCATGCTGTCATATCTTATATGGGCAACCTTTGCGAGATATCTGAATTTTCCATTTATCTGTTGAATTAACGGCCGGCTCTCTCAGAGAACGAAATAGGCAGATAACCGGCATGAAATTGGCACGGTTTTGCGATTGTGGCATAAATCCTCCCATGATAAAATGAGTATGCTGAAAATTGTATCAAGGAGCCAGAAAAGGCAGTATTCAAATTTGCATGCCTCTCAACTTCCCCTTTTGAGATATCCCATAACGGCTGACATGCTGTACTTCTGAGGAATGCTTACTAAAATATATACATGATCTGGCATCAGATTTTCTGCCTCTTTCCACTTACACAAATCTTTAATGATCTGCTGTGTATCTTTACTCAACTCATAGTATATTATTTCCCTTCTGTATTTGAGGATGAATACCAGATGATACTTGCGCATATATTTTGTGTGCTAAACTATTTGCCATAAGGAACATCCTTTCTGCTTTTTATCTGGTTGCTTGAACACTCAGCAGCATACCGGAAATTATGTTCCTTTGCTTAAGATTTAACCTCGCCCGCTTAGCGAGTAGCTTTTCAACGTCAGCCGTTGCCTGCCGTTCCACTGCTAAAGCATTAGTAAATAAGCGCAGTCTTATGACTGCGCTTGTTATATTGATTAATTGATTTTGCTTTGCAGATAGCCGTTTCAGGCACTAAGTACGACCCCTCGTTATGGATGTTGCGGTAATATGGCAGATCGTCCTTATACGTCATGAAATCCATATAAGGAATTCGCTCGGCGATACCATGACTCCATACTCTAAATCCAAATCTGAGGCGGTTTTAACGACGCTGCGCATGTAACCTGATAATTCCTCGCGCGGACAGTCCACAATGCCTACAATGTCGATATCCGACTCGTCGTTATAATCGCCGCGCGCATAGGAGCCGTATAAAATTACCTGCTTTAGCTTTTCGCCGAATATCTCTTTATACCTTGCCGCCATAACGGACGTTATCTTTTGCAGCTCAGACTTTGTACACATTGTGCTCACTCCTTTTCCGATGATTTTCATGTATAGTATACCACAATGCAATTCTGATATCAATTCAGCGACTCATGCGTCCTTCAGCCTCTCACGCGGCGAATACTCATAGCCTTCTTTTCGTCCGGCCAGCCTGAAACGCGCTGCGTCAGGGTCTATGCCATAGCTTACCCTTGTATTTTGGGCAAATGACCGTAATTTGTCATTTACTTCCTTTGGCGTTATCAGAACGAGCCCATACTCCTGATTTGCTTCATTCTGCTCAGCAATGGCCTGATTTAGCCCTTCTGCAAAGCCGATACCATACGCCTTGCCTCGCTGTGTTATTTCTGCCGCGGAATTTTCATTTTTAAGCCGCCGCTTTATCTCGCTTATGCGGCCGCATACATGCTCGTACGCATATGTTATCAGCTTTTTGCATACCTCAGTATCTTCCTTAAAGCCTACTATTCCTATCTGCATGGTTTTCTTTCTGTACATACGGTTTGAATAAGATTTGCAGCAACAGCTTTCGGCTATGACCCTTGCAAGCTTTAAAACCCAGATGCTGCTGCGCGCAGTGTAATATATGTCTAAAAGCTCTGTGACGACCTCAGAGGACTTTATGTCGATATCGCGCTCTGTCAGCTTATGTCGGGCCATGAGCTCTCTTGCTTTTGAAAGCGCCGCTATTGCCTCGTTGTCGTTGGGACTATCAGCCAACGCCAGCAGCTTCCTTATTTTATCCTTTATATCCATATTTTCACCTATCTTTTATTATATCATATTCTCCTTTATAATTTGGCTTTTATTACGATATCTTTGTTGCGGTAAAACTGAGATAATCGAAAATATCATCAGTATTTAACTCATCATATGTATCTAAGCCGTCTACTTTTGAAATCTCAATATCCTTAAAGTGTATATTTTCGTCTAAATTAATATTTGACAGCGTACTGCTCTTTTGCATATTTAACACCTTTCTTAATTTACTTTTTTTCTTTGCATCAAAACGGCAAATCATCATCGTCGCCATATTCAATAAATTCATTATCCGCAGTGTTATTGCTGGGTAACGGCTGATATTTATTGTTATCGTGTGAAGCACGCTCATTTCCCCGAAGCTCATGCGGCGGGAACCTGACGGTATTGGTGACAAGACTGTATGACTTTTTCGCTTTGCCTGTTTGGTCCGTGTACAAATCGGTTTTCATCTCACCTGTGACGCATACCGGACTGCCTATATTAAAATATTCATCTACAAACTTAGCCTGAGCTCCAAACGATACGGCGTCGATAAAATCATAATCTCTTTTGCCTTCTTTGTTTTTATATCTTCTCGGTATTCCGATGCAAAACCTAATAAAGGCCCTTTCACCTGTTTGTGTTAATTCGGATTTGTTCTGAACATAACCCGAAAATGAACAATTATTAATCATGTGGCAACTCCTTTCTTTTTATGCCGCTGAAAATCCGGAAGCTGAGCTTATACACGGCATGATGTATGTACATGACGTGCTTTAAGGCATAAACTTTCCATCTTTGCATATGTTTACATTTATATCGCCTGTACATTTAGAGACGTACTCGGTAAGATAATTTGAGTTATAAATAAAGTCAGATATGTTTACCTGACTATCGGATAGATGTATTACCGCCTTGCTGCTTACTTCATTATTTTCCAGCAGAATAAAGGAAGCTGTTTTTACTTTTGATACTTTGTCTTTATCGGCTGCACAGCTTATTATCTTTAACGCCCCTATTAACTCATCACGATTTAAAACCGCATTCACAGCCTTACCCCCTTATGCGGATTTGGACATATCATAATTAAAATCCTCAATATCGGTGTGAAGAAAATCATAGTGGATTTTCGCATATCCCAAGTCCTCTATAAAGCCGTAGTCCGTATAGGTAACCTTTTTTATTGGCGGAGTAGGATAGGTGTAAATTTGGCCTGAGCTTCCCATAAAGTGCATATAGGCCGACGTGACATCAAGTAAAAAACGCGTGTCTGGGTACATTTCTTTGTTGTCATTTTTACTCGTATAATAAATTTTTGCCTTTTGGTGAAGATGCTTTCTCAAATAGTCCACGATGTCAATTTTAATTACTCCTTTTAACTTGCTATTTTATAGAATGATATTTGTTCATTACTCGGCTTTACAGCAGATAAATCCATATTTTTATCATGTAAAACAGCCATCCTTTTAAAATTATCCCTCAAAACTGCCAAATCGGATTTAAGCCCTTTTGTTATCGACCTTGCAAGCTCTGACGTCATATCCATACAGTGATGCATGGCGGCTATTCCCTCATCCGATATATGACCTTCGATTACCTGTGCCGCCAGCAGCTTTTGCGACATCAGCTCCAACGCTTTAGCCTGTATGGTGTCCTTGTAATATAAGATGTATACTTCAATGCGCGGCGCCGTCTGGTTTATCCTGTATGAGCGCCGCGCCGCCTGCCGGAAAGTGTAGAGATTATATCCAACATCGTAAAAGAACAGACTGGTAAATGCGTTGAGGTCGATGCCTGTTTCAACAAGCTTCGGATTTACCATTAATACCTGCATCCCCTTTTTAAGCTGCTTTTCCACCCATTCCTCCCTTTTATCGGTTGAAACGGATGGCGACATAAACTTTACGTTTATTCCGTGCTCTGTCAGCAGCGCTAAAAGCTTTGAACGTGTATCAAGCCGCGTCCATGAATTGTATATGATTATTTTTTCCCCGCGCTTCAGCTTTGGCTCCATAAGCTCCCATAGCCTATAGTCTTTTGCTTGAAGCGTATTAGGTGCGCATAAGTCGGGCGTTTCGCAAAGAGTATCATTTGTAATCGGATGCATTATTGGTTCATGTCCGTACGGCTGGTCCGGGTAGGATACCATAAGGTGCAAATATTTTGACATTACGCAATTGATTATTTTACTGAAAGAACCGTCTTTAAACAGCCCTTTAAATGATTTTTCTATTTTTTCATACTCCTTATGTACATTATCCGGCAAATCGATGCCTATGGGTATTTCCTCATATTCCGGCAGATGGCCGGACATATCTGATAATGATAAAAACACGGTGTTATTCAGCATAAAACGGGTATACACAAGAGGCGAAACTCCGGGCAAAAGCCGTTTTTGTGTTCTGCTGCTTACCCTTGATTTAGCATGATAAATTTCTTCAACGGTCGTAAATATGTACTGTATAACCCCATACTGCTTACACCAATCCGTTCCGTTTAAATAATCCTGATTATCCATTATCATTAAACCCGACTTCAGCCTAAAGAGCAGATAAAACATTCCAAGTGCATATCCGTTTATCAG
>USGR01000054.1 GCA_900554165.1 uncultured Oscillospiraceae bacterium
AAACGGCAAAACTACGGTAACTTTCCTAATTAAGCAGATACTTGAAAAATCGGGCAAAAAGAGCGGACTTATAGGCACTATTCAAAATATGATAGGCGACAGGGTGCTGCCGGCTAAATATACCACGCCCGACCCATATGAACTTAATTCTCTGTTTTCGCTTATGCTTAAATCCGGCTGCGAATATGCGGTTATGGAGGTCTCCTCTCAAGCCCTTGACCAGCAGAGGGTTTACGGACTTAAATTTGCTCAGGCAATTTTTACAAACTTTACGCAGGACCATTTGGATTATCACGGAACATTAGAAAATTATTTTGCCGCCAAAAAAATGCTTTTTTCTATGTGTGATACCGCTATAATAAATAAAGACGACCCGAAGGCCGATGAGCTTATCGGTGGAATAAAGTGTAATGTACAAACATATTCTTTAAATAATACAGCGGCCGATTTTAAAGCTGAGAATGTAGAGATAAGGGCCGACGGCGTAAGCTACGACCTCATACATGAGGGAAAATCAAATCATATTGCGGCTAATCTGCCGGGCAGATTTTCAGTATATAATTCCTTGGCGGCTGCGGCAAGCGCATATATAGCCGGAATACCTGCGGACAGTGCCGCAAAATCAATATCGCAGATAGGCGGCGTAAAGGGGCGCATGGAAATAGTGCCTACGGGACGCGACTTTACGGTAATAATAGATTATGCGCACACCCCCGATGCATTGGAAAATGTATGCAAAGCCCTCTGCGGCATAAAATCCGGAAGGCTTGTTACGCTGTTTGGCTGCGGCGGAAACAGGGATAAGGGAAAACGTCCTAAAATGGCCAAAACGGCGGCTGAGAACTCAGATTTTCTCATAATAACGTCTGATAACCCCCGAAACGAGGAACCGGGAGATATAATTAAGGATATACTGGCAGGGCTTGAAAGCTGCAGTACGCCGTATGCGGTTGTTGAGGACAGGATAGAGGCCATCAATTACGCGGTAAATAATGCACAGAAAGACGATATAATTTTACTTGCCGGCAAGGGCCATGAGACATATCAGATACTTAAAAATAATAAGATAATAGAGCTGGACGAGCGCAAAGAGGTAGCAAAAGCTTTAGGCAATATCTAAACTTCAACGCGTTTTGTGAATTTATATTTGACAAAAATGCAAATTGACATATATATTCATATAGATATATCATATAACTTTAGAAAAACGAACTGCAGTAGAGTTATTTAGAAGTTGCCGATTTGTCTTTGAAAAAGTCCTGAGCGGCGCTTAAATGAGCGGTGTAAAATTTCGTTTAAAACGGAGAGGTGGAAAATATGGACGGCATGATTCCCGTAGCGGCGGCGCTGATTGCATTTGTAGCGACAGCGCTTTCAGGGAAAATTGTAATTCCAATTTTAAGAAAGCTTAAATATGGGCAGACTATTCTCGAAATAGGCCCCAAGTGGCATAAGAAAAAGCAGGGCATCCCGACGATGGGCGGCATTATGTTCATAATCGGCATAATAATTGCCGTGGCGGCTGCCTTTGCCATAGCGCCTATTATAAATGCCGCGGGACTTATGAATGAATCCTCTGCGTCTGAAAATATAATTCCTCTTATCTCCGGTATGGGCCTGGCGCTTGGCATGGGCGCCATAGGCTTTATAGACGACTATATAAAGGTAGTCAAAAAGCGTAATTTGGGGCTGAGCGCAAGGCAGAAAACAATGCTTCAGCTTATAGTGGCCGTAGCATATTTAATTTCTATTTATATGGGCGGCATGACTTATACGAAAATTCCGTTTATCGGCACGTTAGACGTTTCATCGGGAATAGGACTCATCTTCTGGCCGATAGCTTTAATATTTATATATGGCTTTGTCAACGCTGTTAATCTGACGGACGGAATTGACGGACTCGCATCTTCCGTGACCTTTGTAGTGGCGGTATTTTTTATGGTGCTGTCAATATTCCAGTCAAGATATGGTTTTAACATGCTTTCGGCGGCGCTGGCCGGCGGATGCGTTGGATTTTTATTGTGGAATATGAACCCGGCAAAGGTATTTATGGGAGATACCGGCTCAATGTTTTTAGGCGGAATGGTGGTTGCATTGTCGTTTGGTTCGGGATATCCCATACTGCTGTTTTTAAGCGGAATAATATATCTTGTAGAGGCAATGTCGGTAGTAATTCAGGTGACATATTATAAGCGTACAAAAAAGCGCCTTTTTAAAATGAGTCCTATACATCATCATTTTGAAATGTCCGGCTGGAGCGAAAATAAAATAGTGCTGGTATTTTCTATGGTAACCGTTGTCGGTTCGCTTATAGCGTTTTTGCTCTATATGCTCGGCGCAAGATAATAAGTATAATGAATGTATATTTATTTGCGGATAATACTTTTAATTTTGCGGCAGAATAATTTACAAACATAGAAAAATATAAAGAATTGATTATATTAAGAGAGGTAATAGATATGGCATTGGACGGAAAAAGAAATATAAGCAGGCCTAACCGCCAGCCGTCCAAGCGCAGGTTTAAGCTTTTCGAGACCGGCAAAATGGACATAACATTTTTCACGCTGGTCGTAATACTGCTTACTATTGGACTTATTATGCTCTTTTCTGCCAGCTATGTCTATGCTTATACCTACTACGGGAACAGCTATCATTTTATAACGCGGCAGGCTGTTTTTGCGCTTGCAGGGCTTGTTATAATGTATTTTGTATCGCGGATTGATTACCACATATACAGAAAAGCCGCATGGCCGCTGTATGTGCTTTCCGTGCTGCTGCTTATAATAGTGCTTATACTTCCGCCGACTGTAGGCGACTTTCACAGGTGGATTGTCGTAGGGCCTATAAACTTTCAGCCGTCGGAGATTGCAAAATTTGCAATAGTTCTTTTATTTGCGCATCTTATATCCAAAAACTACGACCAGATGAAAAAGTTTACTTTCGGCATACTGTTTTTAGGAATACTGCTTTTAATAGTATGCGGACTGGTCGTGGTAGAAACGCATCTTTCGGCTACACTGCTTATAGGTATGATGGGCGTCGTGCTGATGATAGTCGGCGGCATAAAGCTGAAATACGTCGGAATAGCTGCTATAGCCGGCATCGGTCTGGGAATTTTGGCGATTGTTACAGGAATAGTCGACTACGGCAGCGACCGCATAACCTATTGGCTGCATCCTGAGCAGGATCCGATGGGCCTTGGCTTCCAGACGCTGCAGTCGCTTTACGCCATAGGCTCCGGCGGATTTTGGGGCAGAGGCCTTGGCAACTCCATACAAAAGTTTTTATGGGTGCCGGAGCCGCAGAACGACTTTATATTTGCCATCGTCTGTGAAGAAGTCGGATTTATTGGTGCGCTGCTTATAGTTATTCTGTTTGTGCTGCTGGTATGGCGCGGTTTTGTAATAGCTATGCGCGCACCCGACAAGTTCGGCACGCTAATGGCGGTTGGCCTTACTTTCCAAGTCGGACTTCAGGCGGCGCTTAATATATTGGTTGTCACGAATACCATACCGAATACGGGTATATCTCTGCCGTTTTTCAGTTACGGCGGTACAGCGCTGCTCATGCTGCTGGCAGAGATGGGGGTCGTGCTGTCAATATCTCGAAAATGCAATTTGGAGAAACGATAGCATTTTAAAGCTTTCGCAATATAGAAAATCTGATAAATATTTAATATAATACTCATATGCCGAAATGGCAAAGGCAGAGGCATGTAGTTTAATCAAACATGAGGATATGAAAGAGGTGCTGTAGTTGCATATACTGTTTGCCGGCGGCGGCACGGGAGGGCACATTAATCCGGCGCTTGCCGTGGCCGGGTACATAAAGAGCAGAAGACCCGATATCAAGATAAGCTTTATAGGCAATTCAAGCGGCATGGAAGCAAAGCTGGTGCCGGAGGCCGGCTATGATTTTTACGGCATAAAGGTGGCGGGCTTTCAGCGCAAAATAAATTTTACCAATATAAAGCGGAATATATATGCGTTTTATCATATGTTTACATCGTCGGCGGAATCCAGTCGGCTGCTTAAAGAACTGAAGCCGGACATAGTTATGGGCACCGGCGGATATGTAAGCGGGCCGGTGCTCAGGAAGGCCGCAAAAATGGGGATACGTACGGCTATACAGGAGCAGAACGCTTTCCCCGGTGTGACGACAAAGGTGCTTTCTCAAATGGTGGACAGAGTGATGCTGGCTATGCCGGAAGCCGAAAAGTATCTTAATCCGAAAAATCCCGTAATTGTGACGGGAAACCCTATAAGGGACGAAATACTCATGGCGGACAAGGCAAAATCCCGCCGCGCACTTGGCCTTGACGAACGGCCTATGATACTTTCGTTCGGCGGCAGTCTAGGCGCAAAAAGGCTTAATGAGACTATAGCCGACGTCATGCAATGGCATTATAAAGATGCAAAATACTACCATTTCCACGCGACCGGCAAGTTCGGCATAGAGTGGATGCCCGATCTGCTTGAGCAAAAGGGCGTTATACTTAAAGATAATCCGCAAATACATGTGCAGGAATATATAAACAACATGGACGTGCTGATGTCCGCGGCAGATTTGGTAATATGCCGCGCCGGAGCCATAACCCTGAGCGAGCTGCAGGCGCTTGGCAAAGCGTCTATACTAATACCGTCCCCGAATGTAGCAGAAAATCATCAATATCATAACGCAATGGCGTTGGCAAACAGGGGTGCAGCGGTTGTTTTTGAAGAAAAAGACCTCAATTCTGCTGCGATTATAGAGAAAATTTCTGAAATACTTAATAATAAAGAAAATCTCAAAAAAATGGAAAAAGCATCCTTTTCGGGAGCCATTTTGGACTCAAATGAGAAAATTTATAATGTTTTAATGGATTTGTACAGGTCCATACACTGACACGGCGCATTTTGACTTCGCATAGTATGAAAATGCAGGGTTACCCCTGTGCTATGCGAAAGGGTGCGTTATATGTCAAAACTTATAGTGAAAGGCCGTCAAAGGCTTGAAGGCGTTATTCCTGTTCAGGGCGCAAAGAACAGCGCTCTGCCTATTCTTACGGCAGCGCTTATCTGCAAGGGCAAAAGCATCATACATAACTGCCCGTCGCTGACCGATACTCAGGCGGCGGTGAGCATACTCGAGCACCTCGGCTGCAGCGTAGTGCAGCTAGGGCATACAGTGATTATAGATTCGACATATGCCGACGGCCATGAAATACCCGATGATTTAATGCGGGAGATGCGCTCGTCTATTGTGTTTTTGGGGGCTGTCGTGGCGCGCTGCGGCAAGGCCGAACTTTCTTTTCCCGGCGGGTGCGAGCTTGGCCCGAGACCTATAGATTTGCACCTTCAGTCGCTCAGACAGTTAGGACTTACTATTGAGGAGGAGCATGGTCATCTTATTTGCCATACCGATACGCCGCTTAAGGGATGTGAGATATCGCTGCCTATTCCAAGTGTAGGAGCTACTGAAAATATAATGCTGGCCGCCTGCACCGCGGATGGCAGGACAGAGATACACAACGCGGCACGCGAGCCGGAGATAAGCGATTTAGCAGATTTTCTCAACGGCTGCGGCGCGAAAATACACGGTGCCGGAGAAAGCAGTATAATTATAGACGGCGTTAAAGCACTTCACGGTACTGAGCACACGGTTATACCCGACCGCATTGTGGCGTCTACATATTTATCAGCGGCGGCAATAACAGGCTCAAGCATAACGGTAACCAATATTATACCGGCGCATTTAAGGCCGGTGCTGCCCTGTTTTACCGAAGCCGGATGCGATATAGAGGTAAGCGGCAGAAGCATAAGGCTTATGTCTCCTGAGCGGCTTAACCGCATAAAAAGCGTGCGTACGATGTTTTATCCGGGCTTCCCGACTGACTCTCAGCCGACTACTATGGCGATGTCGACAACGGCAAGGGGAACGTCGGTATTTGTAGAGACGATATTTGACAGCCGATTTAATCATGCCGCCGAGCTGGTCCGCATGGGCGCCAAGATAAAGGTAGAAGGCAAGGTGGCCGTCGTAGAGGGAGTAAAATCTCTTTCAGGTGCGGCAGTCGAGGCAGGCGATTTGCGCGGCGGAGCGGCGCTGGTTGTAGCGGCGCTTGCAGCCGAGGGAGAAACGGTTATAAGCGGAGTTCATCATATTGACAGAGGATATGAGAAAATAGAAAACGCCCTCTCGCTTATAGGTGCTGACATAATTAGAGCAGATGATACTCAGGAAGCTGAATAAAAGCTGTTAAAGGATATATAAACGAGTGATTATTTATGGAAAGAGATGTAAAATTTAATTCCAGTTCAAACGTAGGCAGCGGCCGGCGCAGCAGTAAAGACAAAAACACTGCCGGCCGCCGTAAAGACGCTGGCCCGGTAAAGAGCGGCAGAAACAAACTGCAGCCGGGCGAGTACGATTATTTTGGATTATACGGCAACTCTGCTGCCGAGAAAAAATCTCATGCCGAAAATGGCAGGCGGAATATGCCAAGCAGCCAAAATGC
>USGR01000055.1 GCA_900554165.1 uncultured Oscillospiraceae bacterium
CGTTATATCCGTTTATTTTGCGTCATATTATCGAATTATTCGTTTATATAAACGATAAATTTGTTTAAGTATTGCTAATATATCAAAAAATTCGTTGTAAATATTATGTATTTTAATTTTGCCTCCTCTTTAACCGGCACTGAAAAAGTTAATATTGGCAAATATATTTCAGTTCCGGTTAATAACCACGCCGCCGACTTAGTCGGCGGCGTACTAATATACGGAACCATGAATGGAAGTTTTTTAACTTCTAAATTGCTTCGAACTTTTATTGCGTTACGCATCCGGCTTATCGAGTGCTGAGCATGGATGCCATTTTTATGAAAAGTACGTTAAGCGCTACTTTATAAGCTTGCGAATTTTTACACTCATATATCCATGAACTTTATAACATCGAAAGATAAAAAATAAGATGGGTTTTGCTAAACAAAACCCATCTTTTACTTTGTGCTGTTATTTGCAGCCTATGCCCAGAATTAGTCGTTTGACTCTTCCTTCATCTTGGCAAAGCACTCGCTGCAGTAGACTGGACGGTCCTCACGTGGCTTAAAAGGCACTTTAGCTTCCCCGCCGCATGAAGCACAAGTAGCAACGTACATTTCACGCTCGCCCCTCATCTGATTCTTGCGCGCATCACGGCATGACTTGCAGCGCTGCGGCTCATTCACAAAGCCCTTGGATGCATAAAATTCCTGCTCACCGGCGGTGAATACAAATTCGTTACCGCAGTCTTTGCAAATGAGAGTCTTGTCTTCGTACATAATTTTTACCTCGCTAAAAAAATATTTTTGCCCTGGACGGAATCGCACCGACACCTTTGATTAAACCAACGCTCTGACTTAAGCTACGCGGGCATTATACATTATATAAAGGCTTGCGCCAATTTACCTTAATTTTTGTCTCACCCGCCGCATAGCGTTGTCGACCGTTTTTACCGATATCCTCATTTTGTCAGATATCTCTTTATAACTTAGCCCTGCAAGATATTCATTCATAACATTATATTCCATTGATGTCAAAACCTTGCAGGCTTTTTTTAAAAATATATTTAAATCTTCCTTTGCAATCAACGCAGTGGCCGGATCCGCGTCACCAATTAGCAACTCTTCACCATCATCCAGCGGCTGCAATAAACTTGCCGGTACTCGTTTCTTTGCCATTGCAGCTTTTGCGGCGCTTATCATACTGCGGTCAATACATAAATGCGCATATGTCTTAAACGACGCACCACAATACCTGTTATACGTATTTACCGCCGACATAAGCCCTATAAGCCCTTCCTGCGATAAATCATCAATTTCAAGCCCAATATTCTTATACCGAGCCGCGCAAAGCCTGACAAGCTTTAAATACCTCGAAACAATAATGCCAAAGGCTGAAACATTCCCTCCAGCAGCACTATCCGCCAATGCTTCATCGCACATCTTTTCAAGATAAATATTATCATTACATGATAAACACTGCATTATATGTACCTGCAAACAATGTATATACATTTATATGACTTAATCATACCCTTTTTATGCGATTTTGTCAATACATTTCGAGTGTACAAGCTTTTATTATTAAATTTAGTAAATATTACCATCAATTTATTTTAGAACAAATGTTTACAAACATATGTTCGAGTGATATAATGTGTTTGTACATCTTTTTGATTTAAGATTTAATAAACGAGTTGATATAAATGGAACTATCTACAGCTGAAAAACTTAAAATACTTGGCGCCGGTGCAAAGTACGATGTTTCATGCGCCTCCAGCGGAGTAAACAGAAAAGCAAAGCCCGGACAAGTCGGCAGCGCGGCCGCCTGCGGTCTTTGCCATACCTTTACCGAAGACGGCCGGTGCATATCGCTGCTTAAAGTGCTGATGTCCAATCAGTGCATATTCAACTGCGCTTACTGCGTAAACCGCGCCGACAACGATATACCTCGCACCGCCTTTACTCCGCGCGAGATTGCCGACCTTACTATAGAATTTTATCGCCGCAATTATATTGAAGGCCTGTTTTTAAGCTCCGGCGTTGTTGGCAGCCCTGACAATACTATGGAGCTTATGATAAATGCCATACGAATACTTAGAGAGGAATACCGTTTTGGCGGATATATCCACGCGAAAATAATTCCGGGCTCAGACAACCGGCTTGCCGATATTTTAGGACGGCTGTGCGACCGCATAAGCATTAATATGGAGTTTGCCTCCCACCGCGCTTTAAGGCTGCTTGCCGTCGACAAATCGCATACAGACATTATCAGCTCAATGGGCAACGTCACAAACCGGCTTGTGCAAAATAAAGAGGAGCGTCGAAAGTTTAAGTCAGCCCCTCTTTTTGCGCCTGCCGGCCAAAGCACCCAGCTGATAATCGGGGCAACGGCAGAGCGCGATTATACAATAGTACGGCTTGCACAGGCGCTGTATAAAAAGCTTGGCATGAAGCGTGTATATTACTCGGCCTACATGCCCATAGTTAAGCATCCCGATTTGCCGGGAAAAGATGTCTCGCCGCCGCTCGTGAGGGAGCATAGACTGTATCAGGCCGACTGGCTCATGCGCTATTACGGCTTTACGCCGGAGGATATATTCAGCGACAAGGATGAATCGCTGGATCTTGAGGTGGACCCAAAAATTTCATGGGCGCTTAAACATGCCGACTTTTTCCCTATTGAAGTCAATTCTGCCGATTATTACACGCTGCTTAGGGTGCCGGGCATAGGTCAGCGTACGGCTAAAAGAATTATTCAATCGCGACGATTTTCTCGTTTGGACGATAAAAGTCTTGTCAAAATGGGTATGATACGCAGGGCTTTCTATTTTATCACGGTGAACGGTAAATTTTTAGGGCGATGCGCGCCGGATAATCCAGCGCTTAAGTTTATTCTTAAGGACAACAATTTAAACGGTCAGATAACCTTTGACAGCATTATCTCCGATAAACGTATTGAAGATGAAAAGTCGGCAGCCAAGCTAATAAGCACTGTAAGCACAGCAAGCTATGCATAACTGAATATATGTTTTATGCACTCGTCTGTTTGTACACAACTTCCAATGTTTTTATGCCGTTTGGCGTATGCTTGAGATATCTGGAAAATGATTTTCCAGATATGTTAATGCGGCTCCGGCAAAATTTCAATATATTTATAGTTTATCTTATTTCTTCAATTCCCTGCTTGCACCAAAGAGGCATCTCCGGCTTTTGGGGCAGTGTGGAGCTGATTTTCATCCGGCGTGATAGCCGCAAAATGATATGCGTAAATTAAATCTGTAAGGATATGGCTTTCTCATCCTTATATATTAAATGTAATACTCATTAACGCCGGTAAGATTATGTCGGCACATGCGGCTTTAATGGCAGTTTTATATTTTTCAGCGATGCATCAGCAGCTTTTCCGACATGCCGCATCAATAAGTTTACAGCAGATATAAATTTTTATATTATTTGCCCGAACGCTTATGAGATATTCCCATATTTTAGCCGCTTGCGTGCTTTTATTATCCAGCGCCGGCCATACTGCATAGACATTATGAGGGTGATAATTTTATGTTATATCTAATATATGAAAGCAGCTTTGAAGGTTTTTTAACAGCTGTTTTTGACGCCTTTTACCTTCGCCGCACCGATATACGTCTTCTGCCGGAGTGTGCAGAGCCGCCTTTGCTTTTTGACTGCCGCACAGTATATGCCGACTCCGGCAAGGCGATGCGTGTACAAAAAGGCATAAAGCAGAAACTTGGCACAAATACGCTTTGGACTATTTTTACAGCGTGGCTCTCGCATGAGAACAATATAGACGATATACTCCTGTTTTACCTCCGGCTTGCATTTAAGCTGGGTGCTGACATAAGTAAAATGTCGCAGAACGACGCGGTTTTTAAGACAATATCAACCGCTGAACGGGTAAAAAGAGAGGCTCACCGTTTTAAAGAGTTTGTACGTTTTAAAAAGTATAAAGACATTTATGTCGCCGACATATTTCCTGATTTTGAAATTCTGCCGCTCATCGTCCGGCATTTTTCAGAGCGATTTAACGATCAAAATTTTATTATTAAGGATAAGCATTATCGTAAAGCATTGATTTACTACGAGCAAAGAGCGGCAATAGCGGATATTACGGAATTTTGGGACCCTGATGATATGAATGAGGACGAATTTGAAGATATGTGGAGAAAATATTACTCCGCTATGTGTATTGAAAGCCGCAAAAGTCGGCGCAGAATGCTTTCGTTTATGCCGCTTAAATATCACAGATATATGCCAGAAAAGCGGCCAGATTTTTCCGGAGAATAAAAATATTAATAAAACAAAGTTCCGTTTTTAAATATAAATCAATTTATATATTATGTTAATTACTATATACTATTTAAACTGATAAAACACAATATATTAAGTTTATTTTTAATATTATGTAAATTAGAAACATTTTGTTTCGTATCGTAGACTTGCTAAAATTAAAAGGTATTACGTTTGTCATCCGCACATTTATGCTCAACACACAAATGTGCGGATGTTTGTTTTGCTCAAATTACATATGGAATTTTGTATAAAATTTCCGGTAAATATAGAGTTATATTCTAAAGTGAAAGCTTGTCTGTTTGCCTTGACAACATATTATCGTATTTTATAATTGATATGTCAATGATTGATATATCAATAAAGGTGTTGATAAGATGGAAAACGGATTTTATTTAATGCTGTACAGGGTCTTTCATGCCCAGCGGCATTATCTTCGCCCGAAAGCCGCAAAAATTGGGTTAGGGACAGGTCAGCCAAAAATTTTGTCTTATTTATCGCAAAATGGGTGTGGAAGCCAGCGTGAAATTGCTGATTATTTCGAAATTGACCCTGCGGCGGTATGTCGTATGATTGACCTAATGCAAAAAAGCGGAATGATATCAATACAGACGGACGACGCCGATAGGCGCTCAGATATTATAACCCTCACTCCAAAAGGGCGCCGTGCCGGTGATGATTGGAAGCTCAGCTGTGATGAGGCGGAAAAAATTATGCTGCAGGGCTTCTCTGATGATGAAAAAAGGCAGTTTGCCGATTTTCTTGTGCGTTCCTACCGCAATCTGCGCGGCGCCGACGACTGCAGTGAATACTCATAGCATGGGCCTTTAGGCGACGATTAGAACATTTATTGCATATGGCTAAATAAGGAAATATTGTTTATTCACTGCTTTGGGAGGCATAAATTTAATGAAAGAGCTTAAACATCTTTTCAGCTACCTCGGCCGTTACCGCAAGGACCTTATTTTTGCGGCTCTTCTGCTGTTTGCCGAGACGGCCTTTGAGCTGATTATACCTGTGCTTATGGCGGACATAATAGACGTCGGCGTAACAAATCATGATATAGGATTTATTCTGCACAAAGGCATACAAATGGCGCTTTGCGCGCTTGGTGCGCTTATAACTGGGCTTCTTTACGCAAGGTTTGTGGCGAGAGCTGCATATGGCCTTGGCGCAAATATACGCGAAGCGGAGTATAAGCGCGTGCAGGATTTCGCCTTTTCAAACCTCGACCATTTTGAGACTTCATCCCTTATAACCCGCATGACAACCGACGTCACCGTTATTCAGAACGCCATAAACGGCGGACTTAGGCCGTTAGTGCGCGGTCCAGTTATGCTTATAATGGGCATTGCCCTATCGGTATATATGAACGCGAGGCTTTCGGTTGTATTTTTTGTCAGCACGCCGTTGCTCGCGCTTATACTTGTATTTATTGTGCGCAAGGTTGCGCCGATGTACCGCCGGCTTCAGAAGTCTATGGACCATCTAAACAACGTTGTGCAGGAGAACCTAACGGCTGTGCGCGCGGTTAAGGCGTTTGTCCGCGGTGAATATGAAGAGGAAAAATTTCAGAGCGTAAACGGCGAGCTTATGCAGACCAGCCAGCGCACTTTCCATTTTGCCGTGCTTAATCTGCCGGCCTTTCAGCTTATGATGTACACTGCGGCGGTGCTGATTATGTGGTTTGGCGGAAACATGATAATAAACAGCACTTTGCAGGTTGGCGAGCTCACCGGATTTTTGAGCTATGTGCTTCAGGTTATGAACTCACTTATGATGATTTCAAATGTATTTTTGCTGCTGACGCGCTCTTTAGCCAGCGCTCAGCGAATTAACGAAGTATTGAGTGAGCCGATAGCGCTTGTCTCACCACCGGAAGCATGCACTGATATTCGCGACGGCAGCGTCGACTTTATAGGCGTCTCTTTTAAATATCACGAAGACGCTGAGGAATATGCATTATCAGACGTTAATCTTCACATAGATGCCGGCCAGACTGTAGGAATTTTAGGCGGCACGGGTTCTGCTAAGACGACACTTGTCCAACTCATCCCGCGGCTGTACGACGCCAGCGTCGGCGAGGTGCATGTAGGCGGAAAAAATGTTAAAGATTATGACCTTGCCGCCCTTAGAGACGCTGTGGGTATTGTTTTGCAGAAAAACGTCCTGTTTTCCGGCACTGTGCGCGAAAATCTGCTTTGGGG
>USGR01000056.1 GCA_900554165.1 uncultured Oscillospiraceae bacterium
GCATAAATTTTTGAATATGGGAAACGTAAGTTTTAAAATAATGATTACCGACTTTGCAGATACCAAAGCATTCGCTTTTAAGCCGCTAAAAATCGAAGCTGGCAGTACGCCAGAAAAGGCATACCGCCAGCCGCTGCAAGCAGACAAAAAAGTCTGCGGACATATATGATTATTTTTGTTTAAACCTATCTGATATCCCCAATATAACCTACAATATGCAAGATACACATCAGGTGCTCGATGCGCATACGCTTCGTCTAATATCTTAATAATGCGCAAGAGCGCCGCAACAGATAAATGTGCATCACGCGGGAAATAGATAAATCAAGCTATATCAGAACCAAAAATCCGATTAAGCTCCTGCATAGAGGTTTCGTCGGCAAAAGCAAGAATATGCTGACCTGCCCTTATCACCGTTTCACCGTGAGGGATAATAAGAGTGTCGTCCTCATAAATTGCAATAAGCACCGTTTGTGCAGGCAGATTAATCTCCGCAATAGTTTTATCAACATTAGGAGAACGATAATCGACATATACGCGAACAATCGAGTACTCTCCCTTTGAGAGCTTCATAAGCGTCATAATAGAGTGATAATTCATTTCATCAGCAATCATGTGGCCTATAATATCCGCCTGATTCATTTTAACATCCACACCCATGCCGGCATTAAATAGGCGCGCGTTTCTCGGATTATTTACACGTGCAACGACTTTCGGCACATCATATTCAAATTTTGCCATCATTGCCGTAGTCAAGTTAACCTCGTCAAGACCCGTTGCACATACAAGAGCACTGCAGTTCATGACGCCGGCCTTTTCAAGCACCAATGCGTCAGTGCCGTCGCCGACGAGTATAGCGTCATCGGGAAGACCATTTTTCTTCATTGCCTGAATGGCTCTTTCCTTGTTCTCAATAACCGTAACGTTGTTTCCATTATCAATGAGCAGGCTAGCAATGTATGCGCCCACCTGGCCGCCGCCAACAATAATGATTTTCATTGCCTGTCTCCTTTCCGCCTACAGCTGCAGCATTTCTCTAGCCTGTACCAGATAATCCCTGCGCACAGCTAAATACAGCATATCGTTATAATCACAGCACATGTCCGTTTCAGGCAGCATGGAATGCCCATGCCTCTCAAGTGCGATTAAATTCATTTTACCCTCTACCGTCAAATCTGAGAGCTTGGTGCCAACTAATGCATTTGGAACACGAACCTTTAAGAACTGTACATCTTCATTGCCAAGCTTGCGGATAACACGCCAGCTTCTGTGCCCCTCAAGGCACTCCATAATATTGTCCACGCCAAGTCTGGTAATAGATACGGTATAAATTCCCATTGACTCAAACATTCTCGCCCTTATGGGGTCATACATGCGAGCTATAACAGTAGGAACATGGAATATATTTTTTGCAATATTGGCGACAACTGCATTCAGCGAGTCGCTGCTGGCACAGCTTATTAGCACATCTGCAGTGGCAATGCCGGCCTGCTCAAGCACTTCTATGTCATAGCCTATGCCGCACACTGTGCGCCCGGTAAATTCCTCGCTCAGCGCAAGAAAAGCCTCCGGATTGTTGTCTATAATCGCTACATCGTGGTTTTTCCGGACAAGCTGTTCCGACACCATAACTCCAAATTTACCACATCCTATAACTACTACTTTCATTTGTTATCGCCCCTTTTCGCCCTGATTTTACGCATAATCTTCTTTCTTCCTTCTTCAAGCCCAAACACAACAAACGGAATACAAATTAAATATATCCACTCAATAACGCCAATCGGCGCAGTGTTGAATATTCCGTGCAGGAATGGGACATATATAACAGCAATAAGCAATAGAATTTCAATTATTAATCCTGCATTGATATAGCGGTTGCTGAAAAGGCCTCTCTTAAACACAGATTCATAGTCGGTGCGGTTGTTCATTACCATGCCAATCTGCGAGAAGACGACGCCGGCAAGCATCATTGTCGTAGCACGAGCATAAACGGTAGTGCCTTCAGCCGCTATCGGGACGTTTGGCCAGCCGTTAAGAATATTGGCAAGGAAATATCCGCCCAAGGCAAATAATGTTCCAAGCAGTCCGTACCATATAAATCCGACAATCATTACATTGCGATTTAGCAGCCGTTCTTTTTTTGAGCGTGGCGGCCTTTGCATCACACTGGCTTCAGCAGCCTCAGCGCCCAGTCCCAACGCCGGTACCATATCTGTACCGATATCGATAGTCAAAATCTGAATAACGGTCAGCGGCAAGGGTATTAAGCCTCCGGACAGCAAATAAGCGACCGGCGCCGCTGCTTCCGGCGTATTACTGTCAAAAATATACCGTAAAAACTTGCGTATATTATTATATACTGTACGGCCTTCTTCAATAGCGCGGACAATAGTGGCAAAATTATCGTCGCTCAAAATCATATCAGCAGCTTCTTTTGCCACATCTGTGCCGGTAATTCCCATGGCAATGCCGATATCGGCCTTTTTAAGGGCGGGGGAGTCGTTGACGCCGTCGCCCGTTACAGCAACAATATTTCCCATTTCCTGTAGTGCGCAGACAATCCTGTATTTCTGCTCAGGAGCCATACGAGCAAACACGACTTCGCCCTCAAGAGCCTGCTTTAAGGCTTCATCATCCATCTCAGCCAGCTCGCTGCCGGATATTACCCTTGCGTCGTCGCTCTGAATAATTCCTATCTTACGTGCAATGCTTTCGGCGGTAAGTCCATAGTCGCCGGTTATCATAATAATTTTAATTCCGGCGCTGCGGCACAGACTTACAGCATCCTTTACCTCACTGCGCGGCGGGTCCTGCATCGCGACAAGTCCAATAAAAGTTAAATCCCTTTCGATGTTTTCAATGCTGTATTCACGAATTGAATCCGGTAGAGTATCATCATCTTTTCTCAGTGGACGATAGGCGACTGCCAAAACGCGCAGCCCTTCTCTGGCATATTTGTCATTAGCTGCCATAATCCGCTCTTTGTCCTCCTGCCGCATCGTCCGTGAGGTAGAAACATCATAGTAGCGGCTGCACAGCTCAATAATTTCATTAGGAGCACCCTTCAAAAAGGCAATTCGGCTGCTTCCCTCAAAGCGTTCACGCATCTGATGAATAGTGGTCATACGTTTTCTTCTGGAATCAAATGGGAGTTCCATAATCCGCGGGAAATTTTGGTTCATTTTTTCAATATCAATACCGGCCTTGCGCGCCGCCACGCCAAGGCACGCCTCAGTAGGGTCGCCGAGTACCGTATATCTATCTTTTCCTTCTTCCGGAGGAATAAGCTTGGCGTTTGCGCACAACGCTGCTCCGTTGAGGAGGAGGTTTAAAGCATTGCTTTTCTGAGCCGTTACAACAGTGTCACCATCTCTAATTTCTCCGTTAGGAGCATAACCCTCGCCGCTGACAGTCATCTCAGTATGCATCATCCATAAATGATTAACGGTCATCTCGTTCTGAGTAAGTGTTCCTGTCTTATCAGAGCATATAACATTGGTGCAGCCGAGGGTTTCAACGGCAGACAACTTTTTAACCAACGCGTTTTCCTTGGCCATTTTTTGCACGGCTAAAGCAAGCGAAAGCGTAACCGCGGGCAATAATCCCTCAGGGATAAAAGCGACGACCATTCCCAAAGCGAACAGGAAAGCTTCCGCCCACGGATCCTTGACAAACAGCACAGCTATCAGCAGAAAAACAAGTCCAATACCGAAAGCAATGGCGGCAATCTGCTTTGTCAGAATATTAAGCTCTTTCTGCAACGGAGAAAGGCTTTTTTCGGTATTCTGTGTAAGGTTGGCAATTTTTCCAAACTCGCTGTCCATACCCGTGGCCACTACAAGCGTACGGCAGGTGCCGGCTGCGGCAGATGTACCGGAAAAGACCATGTTTTCTGCTTCTAAATAACTGCATTCCTGCTGCATTGCATCTCCGCTTTTGCGGATGGGATTGCTCTCACCCGTCAGAGTAGACTGGTCGGCGCGAAAATCATTGCTTGTAAGAATTCTGGCGTCGGCGCTTATACGGTCGCCCTCTTCCAAAAGCATAATATCTCCCGGAACAATTTCAGACGCGAGTATTTTCATCTCATTGCCGTCGCGAATTACACGGGCGTAAGAAGGCAGCATTTTCTGCA
Source organism: uncultured Oscillospiraceae bacterium (assembly GCA_900554165.1). Next base: position 4,136 of record USGR01000056.1, read on the forward strand.
GAGCATTAGTGGCTTTTTCTGCTTTAAATTCTTGGAAAAAAGAAAATAATCCGTTAATTAAATTAACGCAGAAAATCGAAATTCCAAGCTCCGGCGCGCCAGAAATGAATGCCATAATGCCGCCGGCCCACAGCAGCAACGCCATAAGGCTGGTAAAATTGGCGAGCAACTTTCTAAACATACTGGTTTGTTTTTTCTGCGCCAGCTCATTTTTTCCATACTTTTCTAATCGCTTTTCAGCTTCTTCCTGGGAAAGTCCGCGCATGTCGGAAGCCAGAAGTTTGCAAGCCTCTACAGAATTCGCACGAAGTATTTTCTGTTTAATGTCCTGTGTGTCAGTTTGTATCTTATTATTGTTTTCCATTTTTCCTTTCACCTGTTAAAAATCAATTCATTGTAAAATCGGCATGAGACAAACTATTAAATAATGCACCACCTCAACAATTTGTGCAGGCCGTATAAACAGCACATATTTATTATTCTCAGCGGTGTTATTCCGCAGGAAAGGTAAGATAAAATTTAAATAATAAAAAAACCCGGAACTGTCCGGGACTTTATCTACAGTCTGCTGGACAGGCATTCTATAGCGAAGCCCCGTCCTTCTTATTTAAAGTAACAATTAGCAGCACATCTGATAAATCCCGAGAATAAATACAAAATCTTCTCTTTGACAGACTCCACCACAAGTACATATAGTATAAGATACACGTAATAAGAAGTCAATAGCTCTTTGCGAAAATATAAACAGAATTTTACAATAGACAAACAGAGTCTTTTATTGTGCAGTCAACATTCTGAATAAAAGCAGTATTTTTTACGCTTAATACATAAAAATATTATGGTCTTTTTATTGCTGTATACTCTAAAAATATATTTTTAATGCGGGACGGTATAAGCGCAAACGGCTGATAGAAATTTTATACATCACGTTTGAGTGAGTACTCTCAAAGCCGGTGAAATAGGATGTTTTTACAAAAAATACGATTTGACCACAATGCGCATATAAAGTCAACGCTGAAGTGATGTCATTATTCAGAGTTTTTTAAACTCTTATTCTGTTAAGGATATTAAGGATATAAATAAAGTCGTTTCAATCCTAATAGCAGAGTAATGACAGAAGACATAGATACTGCAGAAAAAGCGCAGGAACTGTGATATAATGATAAAAGTCCAATCATAAATTATGTGATAAGTATACAGATAAATATAAATGAAAGTTTAAAAGAACGGTCAATATCTGAGTCAGATGATATGGTCGTTAAATCAGTTTACAGATTTTTTCGTGTGATGCAGCAAACACTCATATCCGAATTTTTGATAAAAAACATCAAGCGGGAGATAATTTAATATCTTCTCTGCGGCTCATGCGGCAGACTAGTTTCTTCAAGGCATTGTAAATATTGGGAAGGCCGACGAAACTTATGAAGCGAATAGCTGAATAAAAGAGAATTTTCGTAATTTATTTACAGTAGAAGAATTGGCTGAGCAGCGCAATATGAGCGTTTCTCTATTTCATCAGAAATTCAAAAATGCCGTCGAAATAGTACCGCTTCTGCTGCACTTGCTATAGGTTACACCAAAAAATCTCTGTAAAAAATTGCTTTGATTAAATAGTTATGATATAATATAGAAAAACAGATAAAGTGAGGTGGGCAAAATGACAAATACCATTCTGATAAAATCAAACGTCATTTTGTCCGCTGATTAAGTTGCCTTTTTCATACGGATAAATTTATCGCCTCTGATTTTATCAGAGGCGATTTTTTATCCTAAATTTTATGAAAGAGGTAATGTTATGAAAGAATTGAAGTTTGTACAAGTGACAAAAGGCAATACCTGCCAGTATTATCTATTTCTAAGCTTGATGATTCCCTATAATCAGGAGCTTGATAGTCACAGAAACCGCAAAACGCCTCTTGACTTCATTCAGAAAGTTACGCAAGGGATGATTGATATGCAAGGGCCGCATGACCGTCATCTTGAACTTTGCTATGAGAGTGAAACATTGATCGGATTTTTTTACTGTAAAGTAGATCATTTAGGACATATAGGCTTTATTAAGCCTGAATATGGTTATATCATGGAATATTATGTGATTCCTGAGTATCGACGCAAGGGCTATGGAAAAGCAATGTTCGAGCGCATAGAATCATTATTTAGGTCACACGGAGTACAACGAATGTATCTTACAGCCGATCCGGTTACAGGCAAGCCTTTTTGGGAGGCGCTTGGCTTTCAAAGAACTGGCGAAACATCACCAGAAAATGGACTGTATATTTATGAAAAAGAT
>USGR01000057.1 GCA_900554165.1 uncultured Oscillospiraceae bacterium
CCGCGGCTGCATTTTTGCCGGCAGCGGAATGCGCGGGGCGGCGCCGGTTATTTACTTTTCCCTTTCCATTGTCGGACAATGCCCTTACCTCCATTAATGCGACAAAGCTTTCACCAGTCGATATGTAATCTAATTTTATCAGATTATACTCCGTAATCGTCTCTTGTTTTTTAAATTTTTTCTTATTTCTATTTTAAAATTTTCTTAAGCGGCCAAGTATCGAAAAATCTTATCAATTGGATTTGTACTATTCCTCAGCGTAATAAACCTTGTCCAGATACAGCCCGTGCGGCGGCGCTGTAAAGCCCGCATTAGCGCGGTCGGATGACAATATTATTTCACTTACTGCATCGCTGTTAATTCTCCCACAGCCTATGTCTATAAGCGTACCGACCATTATGCGGACCATATTATATAAAAAGCCGTCGGCATGTACCGAAAATTCTATCAGCTCGTTATTTTTCTCCACCGATGCACCGAACACCTCGCGCACAGTGTCCTCAACCGATGAACCAGTGCTGCAAAAGGCTGAAAAATCGTGTCTGCCGATAAAGTCGGCCGCCGCCATTTGCATGCTATGCAAATTCAGCCGCTGCTTTACGTGATATGCTCTTCCGGTTAAAAACGGGTTTCTGTACGGCGAGTTCAGTATTTTATATACATATCTTTTGCCGCCGGCGCTGTAGCGAGCATGAAAGCCGTTATCCACTGTGCGGCAGCCATATACTGCAATGTCCTCCGGAAGATGAGCGTTAAGGGCCGCCGGTATTTTATCGGCGGGTATATCGGTGTCAATATCTAAATGAGCACAGAACATATTTGCATGCACGCCGCTGTCGGTGCGGCTGCATCCGGTCAGCCCCGGACGACTGCCAAACAGGCGGCAAAGTGCGTCCTGCACCGTTTGCTGTACGGTAATAGCATTATTCTGTACCTGCCAGCCGTGATAATTTTCACCGCAGAACCGCATAGTTAATAGATATCTCATCTAAGCTCACCGCCGCTTAAAACCAGATTATGCCTTTAAGAGTAATGTTAAGCGTTATTACCGCCGCTATTACAAGTATCACTATAATTGACGCTATAAGGTCGCGCGCCCCCGCTTTAGGATTGTTGAGACGCGTTCGGCCACTTCCGCCGGTATAACACCTGCACTCCATAGCATCCGCCAGCTCTACCGCGCGGCGGAAGGAAGATACCAGCAGCGGCACAAATATCGGTATAAGAGCTTTTATGCGCTGCATAAATCCGCCGCTTTCCAAGTCGGCGCCGCGCGCTTTCTGCGCACTCATTATCTTATCCGTCTCTTCCATAAGAGTCGGTATAAACCTAAGCGCCAGCGTCATCATCATCGCCATTGTGTGCACCGCGCCGCCAAGGCCTATCAGACTGAGCGGCTTTAGCAGACGCTCAATGCCGTCGGTCAGCTGTGTCGGCGATGTCGTATATGTCAGCGCCGCGCTCGATATTATCAGAAGTATTATCCTTATCGCCATATAAACCGAGCGGACAATGCCTTCCTTGGTTATCTCTATTACTCCCCATTCAAATATCACTTCGCCGTCAACATAAAGAATATTCAGCACCGCTGTCATCAATATCAGCACCCATATCTTTTTTATTGTCCTAAAATAGATTTTAAGCGGCACTCTTGACAGAATTATAGCCGTCATGACAAGTACTACCATCAGCATCATCGACGCCGCGTTTGATGCCACAAACGTCATGACAAGCACTGCAATGAGCAGCAATATTTTTATTCTCGCGTCCATGCGGTGTATTACCGATTTTGCCGGAAAATATTGTCCTATGGTTATATCGTTTAGCATTCAATAAATCAGCCTTTCGATTTGCTTTATGTTTGTCCCGCATACTACAGCGCCATTTACAGACGGTCGCGCCGGATTGCCGTCAGTTGTGCCTTTTCGGCGTGCCGCCGGCTATTTTTAGGGCTCACCGTCATCCAAAACCTTGCTGTGCAGCATGTATATTTTTTGGGGGACTTAGCCGTTTTTGCAGCAGCTATGCAAATATTCAATATACTACGAGATACTGCCGCAAATTTTAACAACATATCTCACTCATTAAGCTGCGCTATCTAATAGCGGCTGTTAAGCAGCGCATTTGGTTTATAAAGCATACGCCTTATCTTTAAATCCGCCGCTTCACTTATCTTATTTGGCGGCAAAGGAAAAACAACAGTGCAAAAGTTTATTATCTGCCCTTAGCTTCTATATACCTCTTTATTTCATCTGCGCCGTCTTTTACGGTAAATATATCGTCTCTTATCCCCACACCGGCGGATTTTAGCCCCATAAATATCTTTGTCACGTCCGGTACGTTTAGGCCGACGCTTTTAAGCTCATCGGCACGGGAGAATACCTCGCTTACGCTGCCATGCATCATAAGCCTGCCCTTGTTCATAACCAGCACACTGTCCGCCATATATGCCACATCCTCCATGCTGTGTGACACTATAACCATTGTCGTGTCGGTCATCCTCTTATATTCCAAAAGTCGGCCGAGTATCTCGTCACGCCCTCTCGGGTCAAGGCCGGCCGTCGGCTCGTCAAGTACAATCACACGCGGCATCATAGCTATTACGCCGGCTATTGCGGCGCGGCGCTTTTCGCCGCCCGAAAGCTCAAACGGAGATTTGTTAAGCAGTTTTTCATCAAGGCTTACCATCTCGGATGCAAACCTTACGCGCCGTGTTATTTCCTTTTCATCCAGCCCCATGTTCTTAGGGCCAAAGGCTATATCGCTGCAAACTGTTTCGTCAAACAGCTGATATTCCGGATACTGGAACACAAGCCCCACCTTAAACCGCAGCTGCCTTATCTCTTTCGGATTTTTCCATATATCGCGGCCGTCAAAATATATTTTTCCGCTCGTCGGCTTTATAAGGCCGTTTAGCTGCTGCATAAGAGTAGATTTTCCGGAACCAGTGTGGCCTATTACGGCAGTAATCTTGCTTTCCTCTATATCTATGCTTACACTGTCCAGCGCCCTTTTCTCATACGGCGTGCCTTCGGAATAAACATAAGACAAATCCTCTGTCTCTATAAGCGGCAAATCGCTCACTCCAAACCTTTACGCATATTTTTTAATAAATTCTTTTATAAATTCTTCTTCTGTAAGTATGTCGCTCGGCATTTCGTACCCAGCAGCGTTCATCCTATACGCAAGCTCCGTCGCCTGCGGGACGTCAAGCCCTATCGCTTTAAGCTCACTTACGTGTGAAAACACCTTTCTTGGTACATCGTCCATTATAATATTGCCAGCGTCCATTACCACCACGCGGTCGGCTTTAACGGCCTCGTCCATAAAATGAGTTATAAGCACTATGGTTATGCCGGAATTTTTATTAAGGCTTATTATGGCATCCATTACCTCGTCGCGCCCCTTTGGGTCGAGCATGGCTGTTGGCTCGTCCAATACAATGCACTGCGGCTCCATCGCGATTATCCCGGCTATTGCCACACGCTGCTTCTGCCCGCCCGACAGCTTGTGCGGTGCATGGCTTCGGTAATCGTACATATCCACCTTTTTCAGCGCGTCGTCCACCCTGCGCCGAATTTCTTCCGGTGGCAGGCCTAAGTTTTCCGGGCCGAAGGCGACGTCCTCTTCTACTATTGTTGCTACCAATTGGTTGTCGGGGTTCTGAAACACCAGTCCCACATTGCGGCGGATTTCTATCTCATTTTTCTCATCTGATGTGGACATTCCAAGTACTTCCACACTGCCGCTGTCCGGCTTAAGAAGCCCGTTTATAAGCTTGGCAAGTGTGGATTTGCCGGAGCCGTTATGACCAAGCACCGCCGTAAAAGAGCCCTTTTCTATATTCATATTCAAATCGTTTAAAACATAATTTTCAGTTTCTTCCTCTGAAGAATATTTAAACGATACGTCTTTTATTTCTATTATATTTTCCATTCTTTCCCCCAAGTGTTAATTGAGATTACTCATTGGAATAGATAAAATAGTCCTTATTTCAAGAATAATATACGTTTTACACTCTCTGACATTCGGCGACTGTTTCTATTATATATTTCGCCAGACTGAGGTTGCACCGCACGGAAGAGAGCATCCGCTCTCCGTCACTCTAAGCCCAAGCTCATACGATTCGCAGCTGCCGCCCTTAGCATTTACGGCCGTCTCGTTAAGCATATAATCCATGACCGCCGGCGAAAGGCCGGTGGTATAGGAATTTACCACTAAAAATGCTTTGTTCTTAAGCAGCTTAACCGTGTCGGATATAAGGCCATATATTTTGTCCTCAAGCTTCCAGATCTCGCCGCCTGGCCCCCTGCCGTATGACGGAGGGTCCATTATTATGCCGTCGTAGGTGTTGCCCCGGCGTATCTCGCGCTGGACGAATTTTACGCAGTCGTCGACAATCCAGCGCACCGGCGCCGATTTAAGCCCGCTTGAAGCAGCGTTGTCGGACGCCCATGCCACCATGCCCTTAGATGCGTCAACATGCGTGACGGCAGCGCCGGCAACAAGGCAGGCAAGCGTCGCACCGCCGGTATAGGCAAATAAATTGAGCACTTTTGCCCCTTTCATTCCAGACAGCATGTCTACATACATGTCCCAATTGACCGCCTGCTCAGGAAAAAGTCCCGTATGCTTAAAGCCCATGGGCTTTAAGTTAAACTTCAGCCTGCCGTACGATATACTCCAAACATCAGGTACTTTTTTATACATCTCCCATGCGCCGCCGCCCTTAGATGAGCGTATATATCTTGCATGAGCATTATTCCACAGCGGTGATTTGCGGCCGCTGTGCCATATTACCTGCGGGTCGGGACGTATAAGCAGAATATCTCCCCAGCGCTCAAGACGTTCGCCGTCCGTCGCGTCGAGCAGCTCATAATCAACCCATTTATCTGCCGTTTTCATTATACACCTCTAAAGTTTATACAAATTTTCCGTTTAAAATGTATACTCACTGTAAATTTTAATTTGCCTTTACTGCCGATTAAAAACTGCGGCAGTCAGATTAAAGCTTTAATTTGACTGTCTTAATCCGGATGTTTATTAAGCCGCAATACGAAAACAGGCAAAAAGCCGTGCATTGTATAAAGTTTATGTAAACTCAAATGCCAGTGGTCATAAAACTTTCATTTATTTTTAAAAAAATTTGCGCGCCGAATATTTGCTTTTAAAATCAGTGCGCCGGCGGCAAGTATGAGAGCGCAAGCTACCATAAATACCGCAAAATACTGTATTAACAACTGGAATTCAATCGTTAAGCCATTCACAATACGATAATGTAAATAATCAATATGTAAAAATGGTACCGAGAAATCGCTTAGACAAGCTTTGCAATTTTATGTTAATATGTTCTGCAGATATATACATATAGCTCATCGAGCAATTAATACCGCGGACTGCAAAAAATCTTATATTATTCAAAGGACTGCTGGCCCGGCACGTCAAGCCCTAAGTGTCGGTAAGCCGCAGGAGTTACACATCTGCCCCTGCTTGTCCGCGTCAGAAAGCCGATTTGCATAAGATACGGCTCATATACATCTTCTATGGTAACGGCCTCTTCACCGACAGCCGCCGCCAGCGTCTCAAGCCCTACCGGACCGCCGCCGAAGCTCACTATTGCAGTTTTAAGCATACGCCTGTCAAAATCATCCAGGCCTATTTCATCTATCTCAAACCTGTCGAGCGCCTGCCGTGCCACCTCTTCAGTTATTCTCCCATCGTGCTTCACCTGCGCAACGTCGCGCACGCGCTTTAAAAGGCGGTTGGCAATTCGAGGCGTACCGCGTGAGCGGGAAGCTATCTCCAGCGCGCCGTTTTCGTCTATATCTATCTTAAGTATGCCGGCCGATCGCGTTACAATAGTTGCAAGTTCTTGTGGCGAATAAAGCTCCAGTCGGAGCAGAACGCCAAATCTATCGCGCAGCGGCGCCGTAAGCTGGCCCGAACGCGTAGTAGCGCCAACAAGCGTAAATTTAGGCAAATCCAGCCGTATAGAGCGCGCCGACGGACCCTTGCCTATTATTATGTCCAGCGCAAAATCCTCCATTGCAGGATAAAGCACCTCTTCTATGCTGCGGCGCAGACGGTGAATTTCGTCTATAAACAAAATGTCACCCTCGTTAAGATTACTGAGCAGCGCCGCCAAATCGCCCTGCTTTTCTATCGCTGGGCCGGATGTAACGCGCAGATTTACTCCCATTTCATTGGCTATTACGCCGGCTAAAGTTGTTTTTCCCAGTCCCGGAGGGCCGTAAAACAGCACATGATCCAGGGCGTCCTTCCTCTGCTTTGCCGCCTCTATATAAATTTTCAGATTCGCCTTCGCCTTTTCCTGTCCGATATAATCCT
>USGR01000058.1 GCA_900554165.1 uncultured Oscillospiraceae bacterium
TTAAAACCCGTCCTTATCTATTAGGACGGGTTTTCTTTGCACTCTATTGGCTCTTTGTCTTCTCGAATACCCTTGAACACCGGCTGCCGCAGCCCGCCGGATGCAGTCTTTTCCATATACTTTACGGTGCAGCAGATATTTGGCTCTATCCATACTGCGTTTTCACTTTCGGACGGCACATCAAACGGCGGCGATGGAATACGCGCCTGTTCCCGTATTTTTCGGAAGCTTTCGCCGCCCACGCCAAGCGTTACATGCCCTTTGTATTTGAGCTTATCGCTCGCGTACTGACCGAGAATGATGCTGGTCATGCCGTTTTCTTTTGGGATATATCCGCACACAACGTAGTCCTCATCTTTGAGGTTTTTGCACTTTATCCAGTCCTTTGTGCGCTTATCAAAATAATAACGACTCTCCCTGCGCTTTGCGACAATACCCTCTAAGTTCTGCTGCTCGGCCAGCTTATAAAAGGCGATGCCGCTGCTTTCAATTACCCGTGAAAGGGCGAAACGCGGCGTTTCCTGCTTTATCGCCTTGTTCAGCAGCTCTTTTCTTTCTGTTAACGGCAGATCTGTCACGGCATGATCCTCATAATAAAGAATGTCGAAAGCGGTAAAGCATGCGGGACTTTGTTTGGCTGCCAGCTCGATTTTGGCGGGGTTGCTCATAAGGGAGCGGCGCTGGATTTCATAAAAATCCGGCTTTCCGTTCTTTATGACGGCAAGTTCGCCGTCGAGTATGCATTTTACACTGGCGCACAGGTGTATATCATTGAGCTCCGGTACCTTTGGCAGCATCCGTATATTCCTCTTGTTTCGCAGTTCCGTACCATTTTGCGGGTCAAGATAGGCGATGCACCGCTCGCCGTCCAGCTTCAGCTCGTAAAGATAGTCGGGCGAGTCAAAAGCTTCGCCCTCCGCGCCTATTAACATGGGCTTGATATTTTTCTGATCGAATAAATCCCTCATTTGGATACGCCTGCCTGTGCAAGACTCTGTTTAAGCGCCTCCATTAAATCAATTACATTGACCACCTGCTCCTGCGGCGCGACAATCTCCTTGCCCTCAATCTTGCTGTTGATAATATCCCACAGCTTTTGACGGTACTCGTCTTTGTACTTCCGTGGCTCAAAATCTTTCATCATTGCTCCTATAAGGGTTTTGGCCATCTGCAGCTCGGCATCGTTCACATCGGGATGTGCCGGTTCTTTCGGCGCTTCTTTGACCTCGTCGGCAAAAAACAGCGTTTCGATCAGTATTCCTTTATCGGTCGGGATGAGGGCGAGTAGTTTTTCTTTTGTGCCCATCACGGTTTTTGCAACGGCAATTTTGTTTTCCTCTTTCATCGCCCGCCTGAGCAGCTCAAACGCCTTGTCGCCGCCCTGCTCCGGTATTGCGTGATAGGTCTTGTCAAAATAGATAGGCTGTATATTCCCAAGATCGGTAAAATGGAGGATATGGATGGTTTTGTCCTTTTCTGATTTGGCCTTTTCAAAATCATCGTCGGTCAGCGTTACATATTTGCCCGGCTCATATTCAAACCCTTTTACTATATCGCCCGCACCGATTTCCTTTCCGCAGCCTGAACATATCTTTTTGTATTTGACTCTGCTGCCGTCCTCTTTGCACAACTGGTTAAAATGGATATCATTGTCCTGCGTGGCCGTGTAGAGGCCGACCGGAATGAAAACCATGCCGAATGAAATTGCGCCTCTATGCGATACTGCCATAAACATCACCTCATTTACCATATATCAATAGTATTGCCATATTTTTAAAATACTATTAAGTGATGTTGGCAAGGCAAAGTGCAAAGCAGACAAAGAAAACCAAAACACCATTGATGTCCAAACCGCACTGGGCAGAAATCAATGGTGTTTTCACTCTATTTAATCTTTACTTATGAAAAATCAACATGCTTCATGCCTATCATCGTATTGCCGCCGGAGCCTATATTAATAGCGTAAATATAAACCGGCATCATACCTCGCATATTGGTGTTGATAGTATAGCTGTAACCGTGATTTCCGCTTATGCCGTAAACGTCGTTGACATCACCTCTAAAAGTGTTTGTCGGCCCCATGTTATAGCCTACCGCACCTGGAGAACCTGCCTCTCCGCCGACATACACATGTATGTCTATTGGCGCAGAAGTATTATCATAGTCAAACGCCCAGCCATATACTGTAAACTCGCCCCACTCGCCGACAACAACGCCGTCAAAACTGCCGATAGGTGATGTATCACCGATATTTACGGTCGTCTGTCCAAGCAGCGTATTATTGCCGGGGCCTTTTGTAATCGCATAAACATACACCGGCTGTACGCCTCGTTTATCTGTAGTTATAGTAAAGTCATATCCATGTGTTCCGATTGTTCCGTAGGCATCATTAATATCTGTTCTGTTAACATTCGTCGGCCCCATGTTATAGCCTACCGCATTAGGAGAACCGACGTCCCCGCCGATATACACGTGTATGTCTACCGAAGCAGAGGGCTCGTCATAATCAAATGTCCAGCCGCCTACCCTGACACGTCCATTTTCGCCGCTTACAAGATCAAGAGTGCCGACCGGATTTGAAACTCCACGGAAATTAATATGTGTGGTTAAAGGACTGTAATAGGTAATATCGTAAGGAAGGACTGCTGGAAGTATGCCACCTTCAATATCTATTCCTTGATTTTTATAGCCTGCCCATACTAACTGTGAACACATCCACTTTTCTTTAGTCTCACTATAGTCATATGTAATATCAAGCGTCCAGCCCTTTCCAAGCTGCCTTCTGCAAAATTCAACAGCAGCATTTTTTGAAAGATAGTCGCACTATTCACCCTAAAAAGATATGAATCTCGTTCATCTGCTCTGGTATCGTCAAAAAGGCCATAACAGACACCGTCCTTAATTGATTCTATAACTCTTATATATTCTCCGTAGGTTTTGCTGTACATATAACCATCTACTATTGCTGCATGTCCTGCTACACTACCACTGCCTTCCTCATCTAATATAATATCGCCTTTTTGAGCAAAGTCGATTATATGATACTTGCTGTAATTTGGCTGCACCTGAAGAGATGTTCCTATGTTATAGTAATAACCGGAATCTCCGCTGGAGGAAGAGTATGCGACAGCATCCTGACTTTCGGCCGCTTCAGTGCTTTCAGATACTGTGTCATCGTTTTCCGTCGGGGATGAAGCCTCCTCGGCCGCCAAAGCGCTTTGAGCCGCGGCTTCTTCGGCAATTTCTTCATATAATACATCACAGTATTCTTCAAGGCTCAGTCCGGAGTTTTCATATTTATAAACGAAATCTTCAATGCACATGCCGTATACACGGCTGTCTTCCGCTTGTACAGCATAAGCCTTATACGCTTCAACGGTTTCTTCATCATATCCGAGGTCTGTCAGGTCAAAATCAGATGCTTCGCAGCCAGAAGCCGCATCAAGCTCAATTTTTTCAAAGGTAATTGTATTATCGAGAATTTCGTTGCTTTCCGCAGGAGTAATAATCTTATACAGGTCTTTAAGGTAGGCATCAGTACTTTCGTATCCCAGTGACTCATACTCTGTTTTAAAGGATTCAAAGTCAAAAATTACTGGTATATCATTCTCATCAGCATACTGTATGAAGCTTTCATAGGACTGATAAAGCTCTGTTTCAGAAACATTTTCCTGATAAGTATCAGCCGCAGCACTTATCGGTATAACCTGCATCAGCATTATGAAAGCTATAAGCAGTGAAACTATTTTTCCCCTTTTCATTTTACATCCCTCTTTCTCCTAATGCTCTAACCATATCTTTTATTTCCAGTATTGCTACAATCAAATAAGAGACTACCATTATAATCAGATAGGACACATAAATTATATGAGTAGCTAATAGTGAAATATTGATAAAAGAAACTCCCGTCGGGGCTATAAGCGCCAAAAACAGATAAAAAATCATAAATAAAAACATGGAAGTGCCAATAGTAAAAAATACTTTTACCGGCTTTGTGCTCATACGCCTAAATATGACTGCCAGCAAAAAAATTACCGCCATTATGCAATAATAGGCAAACATAATTTGATATAACACTATCGGCGCCCAAGTAGCCGGCAAATAGTTATTAAAGGAAAGCAGCAGTACCATAGCTATAATAAATACCGGCAGCATGCACAGCCCTATTATTAACAATATTTTGGATATTTAAGTTCACCTCCTTGTAAAACAGAATAATAGCGATCTAGTATTCTTAGCTTTGTTACGCACCTCCTGCCATTGTCAAAATTAATAAATAAATTAAAAATTAGTTTAATATTATTATATTATAATTATAGCCAAATTTGCAATAAGAATATGTCGAATTTTGTCTTTTAAATAGAGCTTATTTGATGTAAAAATTAAACAGCGGTTGATGTACTCTAAATAGAGATTTAAGCCGCTGTCCTATTCTTCTGTTTGTTATCGGTCTAATCCAGTCTCTGCATTACTCCCAAGCCGCCTACAAAAACGACCTTGATTTGCTCTTTAGATTCCACCACCACACATTCAAGCATCTGCCTGACAAGTCTGTCATCGTATTCCATCGGGTGATTCTGCAGCCCGTCGAGGATAGCAAATATTTCATCCAGACGCGACTTTGTGCTCTCACGCTTCTGTCTCACTGTGGCATAATCCTCAAGCTGCTTTTGCAGACTCTGTTTTTCATTTACAAGCTCTGTAAGCCTGACCTCGTCAAAGCTTTCCACATTTTCTGCGGAGACCGCATTTAGCATCTTTTTGATTTCAGCGTCCAACTGTGCAATGCGGATTTGAGCGTCCATGCTTTTATCTTCGGCGGAGCCGGAAGAAAGCTCCATGCCAATATGCAGCTTTAGAGTTTTCAGTACATCGGCGTTTTGTTTTGCCGTCCGCATAATCGCTTCCATAATGGCATCCTGCAACATGTTTTCCTCTATGCTCGGCGAATGGTGGCAGTATTTTTTGCCATAATCCAGTCGGTTGATGCAGCGCCATACAATTTTCTTTTTACCCTGCACTGTCCATGTACAGCGTCGGTATGGTGTCCTGCACTCGCCGCAGACGAGCAAGTCGGTAAGGGCATATTTGCCGGAGTATTTGCCCTGTTCTGTTTTCGTGCCGACCTGCTTTACCTTTTGCTTTCCAGCTCTGCGCGCACGCTCCTCCTGCACTCTGCTGAAAGTGCCAGCGTCTATGATGGCGGGATGGTTGTTTTCCACATAATATTTGGTGCGCTCGCCATTGTTTACCCTTACCTTTTTCGATATGCAGTCGGTGATATATGTCTTGTTGAGAACAGTGTCGCCCTTGTAGCGTTCGTTTGACAGTATTGAGCGTATGGTCGTTTCCCTCCATGTTTCTTTGCCGCTGGGCGATAAGATGCCATGGCTTTCAAGATATCTCGCAATGCTGCTGTAGCTGTCTCCCATAAGAAATCTATCATAAATGAGCTTTACTGTCTTTGCCTGTTCTGGGTCGATTTCAGACTGACCGTCCGCGCCCTTGCGATAGCCGAGAAAAGATTTGTATTGAAAGGGCACGTTGCCCTCTTTGGCGCTCTGCGCCTTGCCCCATCGGACATTGGCGCTGATGTTTTCCGATTCACTCTGAGCGACGCTTCCGTATATGGTAATGTAAAATTCCGATCCGGCTTCTATACTGTGTATGCCATGCTCTTCAAAGTAGACGTCCACACCGATTTCTTTGAGCATTCTCACATACTTAAGGCAGTCTAATGTATTTCGAGCAAACCGGCTTATGGACTTGGTGATTATCATGTCCACTTTGCCTCTTTTACATAGCCGCATGAGCCGGTTAAACTCATCACGCTTTTTTACACTCGTTCCTGTGATGCCTTTGTCGGCAAAGATACCTACCATTGTCCATTTAGGCTCGGAATTGATTTTATCAGTATAGTATTTTTGCTGCACTTCATAGCTGTTGAGCTGCTCCTCCTGCTTTGTGGACACACGGCAATAGGCGGCCACTCTTATCTGCCTGTACGCTTTTTTGATTTCCTCCGCAGGATTGATTTTTGGCGGCATAACATGTACGACCTTTTGCGGTTGAGCTGCTGTCGCTGTCGTCATCATACGGCTTGCTCCTTTCCTATGTTCTGCCCGTTTATCAGAGTAATACTGACTGTGCCGAGCCGAATGGATTTAACCGTTCTTGTACACAAATCGGCGGAAAATGATGAAAGCGGACTTGATTTCTCAAAGTCCGCTTTCAGTCGCCGAGATACATA
>USGR01000059.1 GCA_900554165.1 uncultured Oscillospiraceae bacterium
CACATGTATTATAGCATTCATAAATTCATTATACAACAATTTTTTCTTGTTTTATTCAAATTTATTTTTTGTGTCTCTTTATAATTTGTATATATCATCTAACCGAAAGACTACTTTATCGCGAATTCGTTTCGTCAAATATATTTATATGCAGAAAGCGCAAAAATCAGCGCCGCAAATAACAGCATATTGCCTGTAATGCTACCCCATATTTCCTGTTATATACATTATTACCGACAGCGCTGCAACAGGCGCCGTCTCGGTCCGCAGAATGCGGCTGCCGAGAGTAGCTGTGAAAAATCCCGCTTTCTCCGTCGCTTCAGCCTCCGCCGGACTGTACCCGCCCTCCGGGCCTATAAATATATTTACTGTGCTTACGCCGTCCAGCTTGAGCTGCGACATCGGCTTTCCGCCGCATTCATAGAAAAAGATGTTTAAAATGCCTGACTCTTTATCAGTACGGCTCGCTTCTTTCACTGCTAAATCAAACGAAAGCGCCTCTCTTACCATTGGAACTATGCCTCTGCCCGACTGCCCTGCCGCCTCTCTGGCTATTTTGTTCCAGCGTTCCGTCTTTTTTGCAAGCGCCTTTTGGTCCGGCCGCGATATTACCCGCGACGATATTACCGGCGTTATGCTGTGTACGCCAAGCTCTACGGATTTTCTTACTACTCCGTCGAATTTATCGCCCTTAGGCAGACACTGATATAAATTCACCTCTATATCCGGCTCACTGATGGATGGACTTCTGCTTAAAACCTTCAGCTTAAGATAATCTCGGCCGGCTTCATATATCTCGCATTCTGCATCGCTGCCGCTGCCGTCGCATATGGTTAGCCTGTCGCCTACCGACATACGCAGCGATTTTAATATGTGTACAGCGTCGCCGCCGACAATCTCCATATCTTCCTTTATGCCGCTCTCAATAAAAAATTTCGGCATATCCCCACACCCCTTTATATTATAAAAGCGCCAGGCTCAGGCGTGGCGCTTACAATATTAATATCAATAAAATCTTGTCATATATGATAAAGCAAATGCAAACCCTTGTCATAATTTGCTTGCAATAAAGACACACCATAATATTCTGCCATGCGGTCGGCCCTATTTTGCAATAACCGCGCCGGTATAGTAGTGGTTAAGTATCTGCTCATACGACCAGCCGTTTGCGGCGTATATATTAGCGCCTTCCTGACTCATTCCAACACCGTGGCCATATCCCTTTACAACAAAAGTAAAAGTATCGCTTGCCGCGTCATAGCTCACTGTAAATGCGTGCGAGCGCAGTACATTCGATGAGCCCACCCTTTCAGCGGTAAGCACGTTTGTCCGCAGATGATAGCCGGTATCAGACGCAAGTCCGCCAAAGCTTACCGTCTTTACATATAAGCCGGTTGCGTCATATGTCGGGCTAATCCACATGCTTTTGTCGGCAACGGTATATAAGTCAACGCCATACTGCTTATTAACACAGTCGGCTATGGTAGCCGCCGAGTATGTGCGGGTTGTCTGGAAATTGCTGCACTGAGAATCCACACTGCTGTCAACGCTCACAAGATAAGGCATGTCGCCGCCCCAAACATCTCCGCTTCTTGTCGTCTTCCCCGCCGACATTGCAAAATATAGTGAATTGCAGATTTTACCGTTATATGTAAGCGTCTGGCCGGCCACGGCATTCGCCGCTTGAATGGAACGCGCACTCGCTGTTTTCATCGGCGCTGATGGAGCAGATGAGCCGGCAGCACCACTATAATATAAATATGTATATGTCGCAACGGCCTGCGCTTTAAGAGCTTCTAAATTAAAAGATGAGCCCATTTCCGCTTCTATTACCTGCGCGACAATGTCAACAGCGCTGCCCGTTACCGTTGCGCCGGTAAATTGATTTTTTACCGTAAACTGAATATCCCCGCTCGGGTCAGGGTCGTTGCTTGTGTCCGGCGGTGATGGAAGCGGCACCGTCTCGCTGGGCGCGTCCGAACTTGGCGCCGGCTGCTTAGACGACGGCGCTGCGGCTGACGACGTCCTTGAAGCGGAGGTCGAAGAAACAGCCCTGCTGCTAGAGCTCAGCTCGCTCGCCGATGACGGCAGCAGAGAAGATAACAACCCGCTCTCTATCAGCGAGCTGTCTGCCGAGGCTATGGAGCTTGTTTCATCCACTTCAGCCGCCGCTTGTATGACAAACGGATTATTCGCCGTACTATGCTGCGGCTGTAATGCACTCTCATTTATAGTGGACGAAGATACATCGTATCCGCTGCCCGTCCCTATATCTACCCGCTTGGCTATTACCGCTATAGATGTTCCCATCTTTTCATTATAATTCGTTATAAGCGTAAGTATTTCGTCTGTCGGCTGCACTTCAACTGGAGTTACAAGGAAAGACAACGCCTTAAGCTCGGCTATATATGCCGCAAATGCATTGTCATCGGCAAACTCTGTCTGCACAAAGTTAAAATCAGAGGTCACCTCGTCCATTATGGCCGCGGCAAATATCACCCATTCCTTGTCCTCATAAATCGTATTCATTGAAACGGTATAATGGCTTTTATAAAAGTCAATATCCGTATATTTCGTTAAATCGCTCAGCATTCGCGAGTCGCTCAGATTATTTCCTCTTATTACCGTGTTTCTGTTAACCGCTCCCTGCTCTGTCTTATAATCCTTAGACATATGCAGCGAGCCGTACTTATTATATGTACCGTCGAACAGGTGATTTTTATAATAATCATTGTCCAGCCCCTCAAGCTGCGCGACGGGATGGTCTATGTTTGTTCCTTCAATTTTAAGCCATCCGGCGACATTGCTGTTTACAGTATAAAGCTCGCCGAATTTATCTTGAATTTCCATTGGGGCGTCGGCGCTGGCCTTGCCATAGTCCTGCCGCAGACGAGAATACGCCGAATCTGCCGCATACGCTGCAAGAAATTTGTCATAAGCAATATAAAAGGCCGCGCCAAGTACTGCAACTATGAGTATAAATACGGCAATTCCAACGCCTATTCTGCGGCCCTTGCTCCTGCGCGGAGCCGGCATTGCCGTAACGTCGTCTTCGTCCTCATAATCTTCATCTTCTTCGTCTAATTCATCTTCATAATCAAACTCTGATGCAAGGTCGTTTCTGTCAATCTCCGTGCCGTCTGCATAGCCTGCATATTGCCGTGGGACGTCTGCTTTAAGAGAAACATTCGCCTGTCCGGCCGCCTTCTCGCTGGAAAATTCACTTATAGGCACGACTTCCTCAAATTTTTCATGCATCTCAGTCTCCGGATATACGCCGTACTTTTCCCCTAAAAACGGGAATATGTAAGTCTCGAACACATCGGCCATATTCTCCTGAGACAGCGGAAGAAAAATTATGCTCTGCTGGCCGCTTTCAGATACGCAGCCGTGATATATGTAATCATCTCCGACAAAAGTCTTTGCACCGACCGGAACTATTGCGGGTACGTCCTCGCCGTCAGCGTCAAAGACATTGTTCAGCGTACGCGTATCAAGCCCTATTGCTCGGCAAACATCCGATACTGTGTCGCTGCCGCCGTTAAAGCATATAAATATAACTTCACTGGATTTAACCGCCGCCGCCAGCGACATTATTACCTCTTTTCTGCCGTGCGCTTCGTGCGTCCCTGCCGCATGCTCGGATATTCGCCGCAACTGCTTGGAAACAGATAAATCCGCTGCACCTGTATATATTACTTCGTACCTCATCTTTTTCCCCTCTGATTTACATGCCTTATGCTTTTGCTCTCCTATATGTAATATATCTAATGTCTGTTTATATAAATGTTAAGCCGCGCTTGAGGTATCCGCCTCATGTGAGGTGGAGTCGCCAGAAGATACCGGAGCCTCTGAAGATTCCCCTCCGGATGATGAATTTTCCGATGAGGTATCCGGCGGTGCGGACGAAGAAACCGGAGGCGTACTCGACGGTGCCTCACTTGAGCTCGGTGGAGATGATGACGAAGCCCCTCCCGACGAAGAAGGCGTGCTGCTTGATGGCCTACTGCTCGACGGTCGACTACTGCTTGACGGCCGGCTGCTGCTCGATGGGCGACTGCTTGAGCTCAGTCGTGATGAGCTGCTGGGTGGCGGTGATGAGCTGGCCGGCGGTTCAGACACAATCGGCTCCGACGTAACCGGCGGCTGCGGAGGTAAAGGCTCTGATGTGTTTGTCTCAGATGATGACACTAACGCCTGATTGGGGTCGTAATTAGACGGTATATTAGTGGCAAATGCCTCGTCGTTAAATACCGGCTTGGTCGTGCCGTAACGCTTCGGATATTTGTCATACATAGCCTGCGGAAGCAGTATATTTTCATTCACACTTACAAGCGACGTATCTATCTCTGTGCTCTCGCCCGGACGCACCTTTCTCCCAAAAATCACCAGCCTCGCCTCGTCAATGTCATAAGCACAGGTAGATAAATTTATAATCTGATCATCTGCGTTCACATCTACCGGCGTATTTATAAACGAGCGGCGGCGTACCTGATTTATAAATTCCAAAAACTCTATGTCGCTGCTGAAGTCCTGCTGGCGGTACTCAAACGGAGCCGCACCATTGTCATGCTCCGCCTCTGTATTAACAAAAATAACCGCAAATATCTTATATACAGCCTCTTCATAAATCGTGTCGAATCTTATCAAATTATAAAGATTATAGTGCTCAACGCCGTAAGTTGTGGCGCTGCTTGGCTTTACATCCGTCCTGTATCGGTTGAGCTGTCCGAACATCTGCCCGTCGTGACGGTTGTGGCCATATATAGTAATATTCTTGCTCTGATAATCCGCTGTTATAACATTGTTGCAGTCAACAAATAATTCGCCCTCTGCCAGTGTTGTGCCGTCAATCTTATGATTTAAATAATAATCATTATTATTTGTCTTCATAACGACATTGTCCGTCTCTATACCGTCAATTGCAAGCCAGCCAATAGTCTCACCGTTTTTCTGCAGAAGCCGCTCAAACTTCTTTAATGTATCGCTGCCTTCTGTCTTTTCACCTGAACTCACATTGGAAACAAGGAGCTCTTTCGTTTCACTTGATATTTTTTTTGACTGACTTCTGTCACCGAAATAATCCACAAAAAACAAAACACAGAAAATCAGCACGCAGCTGGAAAGCAAAAATACCAGCTTTCTGACAACCTCCAGCGGCGGATCGCCTTTCCACGGAATAATTCCTTTTATAAAATTATTTTTTTTTTCCGCTTTAAACCCGCTGACTGCCGCTTCCAACTCGTCTGTTATATCGTCGCTGCCTTCTCCCGGCAGCTTGCCGGAAAACAGCATATAAAGCCTTATGAGATTAAGCGCTGTTGACGACGCAAGATATCTTATATAATCGCGCTCGTCGGAGCCGTGGCCAAAAATGTTCTTCTTAACCCACGTATGCTCGCCGTCGCTTATGGCAATATATACAAGTCCTACCGGCTTTTCCTCCGTTCCGCCGTCGGGACCCGCTATTCCCGTTATGCCTATGCCTAAATCAGCGCCGCTCTTTTCCTTAACGCGCTTGGCCATCTCTCGGGCGACCTCCGGGCTTACAGCGCCGGATGCCTCTATTACGTCGGCAGGTACGCCCAAAAGCTCCGTTTTCATCTCGTTTGAATAGGTCGTGACGCCCATGCTGAACACCTGCGACGATGACGGCACGTCCGTTATGCGCTTTGACAGCAGTCCCGCCGTACACGACTCCGCCGTTGCGACGGTGAGCTTTTTCTCTTTAAGCCCATTTACCACCGCCGACTCTAATGTATCGTCGTCGTAGCCGTATATATATCCGCCGGCCCTTTTTCTAAGCTCGTTTAAGGCCGGAGCACAAAGATTTTCCGCCTTTTTCTCATTTTCCGCCTTGGCCGTTACACGGGTGTGGACCTCGCCTGTTTTAGCATAGGGCGCGACCGTCGGATTCTCGCCGTCAAACATGTCCTCAATCTTTTCAGCAAGCTGAGATTCGCCTATTCCTATAAATTTAACAGTGCGTGAAAAAATTATTCCATCAGAATATTTCGACAAAAACTTTGGCGCATATTTGTCAAACATTGGCCGCATTTCGCTCGGCGGTCCTGGCAGCAGCATTATCACCTGCTCGCCGGACGTCAGCACTATTCCCGGCGCGGTGCCGTGCTCGTTTTCCATTATTTCAGCGCCATCCGGTATCATTGCCTGCTTGCGGTTGTTTTCCGTCATCTGCCGGCCGGTGCGTGCAAAATAAT
>USGR01000060.1 GCA_900554165.1 uncultured Oscillospiraceae bacterium
GCACAAATTATATATATATATATATATTATATATTAACAGTTTTGCACTTTTCAATTGTTAATAATCAAATAAATTTAAACCCTATTCATTAAATCTAATATTATCACAATCAAATATTATGCCGCCGGCTTAAGGCCAAACGGCATAACTAACTTTAAAATATTTAAACAGATTTATAACTATGTGTGCTAAGTCCTGCGCATTGATGTGCCGCCTATTATTATAAGCGCACAGGCCAGCTGATAAATCAAGAGGTGTATTCCACCAAACGACGATACTCCATAATTAAATGATACAAATAAAGCAACGACAACGGCCATTATAACGGCTATAAGCTGCGCTATCTTGCCAAAGGTTATATTACCGTGAAGCTTAAAACATGACACTAACGCATGGCAAAGCGACGCTATATTTCCCCTGCCTATTATCGTCGAAGAAAAATCCGATGATGGCTTTGATACGGCCCTGTATATTTTTCCAGTCTCATCGTCAAGTATACGTATGCAGTTTTCCGGCAATTTGAAGCTGTTGCCCAGCATCTCAGATGTAATAAGCGGGTCGCGCGTATGTATAATAAGATTTGCACCTGCATGTATCAGCTCGTTTAAGCGATACATTATATCATCGTCTATGTCATAGCTGACAATAAACATCGCCGCTAAGTTCTTGCCAACCGAAAGATATAAAGCATAGGCGCCGCGCTGTTTTATCTTTCTCTCGGCCGCAGCCGACGGTACGGGTATCGAATAGTGCTCCATCATCTCGCGGCTGCCCAATTTTATTTCTGCACCGTTTATTGTCGACACAATACCGCGGCCGCTTTCATATCTTATGGCGTCTACCTTAGGAAGTATACTATGCCGTCCCTCTATCACAGAATCAAAAAGGTCCGCTAACGTACCGCCGCAGGCTACCGAAGCCGCCGCCGCCATAAGTATAGCTTTATCAACTTCAACAGTGCCAAAATTTTTTATGCTGTGTAAATGCAGACTGCCTGACGGAAACAGGTCCGTCGAATCCATCATAACTGCGTTTACGTCCTTGTACTGCTCCACTGCGCTGTAACCAGCCAGCGTGCCATATTCCTCCCTCAGCTTTTTCGAAGCTGAGCTGAGCTGCATTGCAGTAAGCAATGATGAGCTTAACGGAACGCTTACCGTTATTACAGATGTAAATACTGTTATAGCTGATGCCGCCGTCCTGTCCAGCACCGACATCATAAGCGCTGCTACAATCGATATAAGCAGTATAATCGGCACCAATACGTTGCATACAGAGTCCGTCGGATCATCTTTAAATGAGTTTTTCAAAAAGCCTCTGATATTTATTGTTTTCTTTACGCCGCAGACAAGCGCACCGCCAAGCTCTTCATCTCCGGCAAGCTCCTGCGCATATTCGTCATCCATTGTAAACGCCGCGCTTTTCTCATCAACGTTCGCTATTATCTCAAAATTGCTGCGTACGCGCGATACATTTATATATTCCGCCATTACCGTGAAAAACAGCGCAAGCATCGCCGCAGCAGTAAATAATTGATACCCACCCGCAGGTGCACTGCCGGCAAAATACAGTACTATTGCATTGGCAAGTGCCGCTATTACCGCAAGCGCCGATGCGGAAGCGGCCGTCGCCTTAAGCACAAAAATCTTAAATACTTTTACAATGTCGGTAATATTTACTATAACCGCTGCCGCCAAAAGCACAATATTTATCAGCAAGTAAATATTCGGAGTTATCCAGTCAAACGGATAGCCGAAAAAGTCAAATACCGAAAGCAGCGCCGATGCGCAGAAAAGTATAAAAGTTATAGCCGCTCTCAGCCCAAGACGTGATTTTTTTCTGTCCAGTCCGAGGCGTATGTGCTGAGCATCGCCTATCGTATTATAATCATTGTCATCGCTTGTCATCGGAAGGCCATAATCAAGCCCGCCCGCCGGAATTTTACGCTTTGACGGGTGCAAAGCCGAAGGCACTTTCCTGGCGCCAGGATTTATATCGCCAATCACCCTCGTCTCCGGCGAAACGTCACTTTTTGCATGCGCACCATAGCGCGACGTGCCTGCTGACGAGCCATCGATACTAAACGCCTGCGTATGTCCGTTCGTGCCACGCAGCCGTTGCTCATTATCAATCATAGTCGTGCTGCGGTCAGAAGTATTAAAATTATTACCACGCAAAGTCTGTAAATTTTTTCTCCCGCTCTCACCAGCTGGCCGCTCAGACATACGCTCGCTTATAAATCCATCTTGTGTATTATTTATATTCTCTGCATTATTTTGCGGTAATTGTCCGCTTATGTTCTTTCTCTTTTGATTTTCTGCTCTCTTGTCTTTTTTTGTCTTCCTGCTTATTTCATCGCTGTCAGAATTAATAAGTCCATCAAGTGCCGCTTTGCGTATAATACTGTCATTTCTTCTGCCATTATCTATACCGGCGTAATTCCTTTGCTCACCCTGTGAAGATTTCATGAGCTCATCAGGAGTAAGGGCATGCGGCGCTATGTTGTTTGACGCGCTGCCATCCCACGAATGGCCACCGCCTGATATTAAAAATCTGTCGAGCCTTCGTATACCCGTCTTGGGCGGTTCTGTCTCCTTTTTTACATTATCAGCCTTAGGCGGTTCGCTGCTTTTAGAATCCTCTCTGTGCGGCGGAACAGTTTTTGGGGCTTTAGGTGCGGATGTATTCATCATACCATCCGCCGGACGCTTTGACGCAGATTCGATCTCTGAAGCTTTGTCCTGCGGTAATTTTTTTTGCAATTTATGTATATTTTGTATCTCTTTATCTTTCGAGCCGGCAGCGCTCCCAGATTTTTTTAGCATATCTTCCGTTTGAGGCTTAGATACATTGTTTAATTCTTTCTTGCCGGCAGCGCTAACGTCACGCGAAACAGAGCCCTGAGCATTGGGACTCTGCTTAGGCCTGTCCACGCCGCCCGGCTTTTTTGTCTGCTCTTTTCTCATGCGGCGGACTTCTTCCAATATGTCCTCTATAGAATATCCGCCGTTGTTTTTATCATTGGCGCCCAAAACCATTCTCTCCTTACAATAAAAACTCTTATTTTAAGCCATATCACGCTGTCGCTTTATCTCAAATAAAATTATACCGGCCGCTACAGATGCATTAAGCGAGCCTATTTTGCCAGACATTGGTATAGATACCGTAACGTCGCAGTGCTCTTTTACAAGCCGGCTTATTCCCTCGCCCTCAGCACCTATTACAATCGCTGCCGGCCCTTTCATATCTTCTTCATATACCGCCTTGCCGCCCATGTCTGCGGCATAAATCCATACGCCCTTTGACTTAAGCTCGTCTATAACGGACGTTATATTTGTCACCCTGCATACAGGAATATACTCCAGCGCGCCGCATGCCGCCTTTGCAACAGTATGATTAAGCCCTACGCTGCGGCGCTTAGGTATTATGACGCCGTGCGCGCCGGCTAATTCAGCCGAACGAATTATAGCGCCTAAATTGTGAGGGTCCTCTATGCCGTCGCATATGACTATAAGCGGATTTTCACCGCGCTGTTTGCTTAATTCAAAAATATCGTCAAGCGTGCTGTACTCCACCGCAGGTATTGTTAAAACAACCCCCTGATGTACTGCGCCGCCCGACATTTCATCCAGTTTGCGCACATCCGTCTTTTTTACCGGTATGCCGCGCTTTTTGCACTCTTTAAGTATCGATGACGCCGTATTTGAGCCCTGTATTGACGAAACGTACAAGCTGTCGGCCGCGCGGCCGGATTTTAATGCTTCCAATACGGCGTTTTTGCCGACAATTATATTAGTAAAATCACGCTTCAAGCAAATAACCCCCGTATATTTATATAACTGCATATATTGATTTTTCGATATATTTCCGCATTTTAACAACTATATACTGGTATTATAACACATTAATATTAAAAAAAGAAGATAATAATAAAAAATAGACAAGATATTATAACTACTGTTTTCGAAACGGCTGATTTTTCAGACTGTTTTTTTAATAAAATACAATTTGGAAATTTTTACCGTATAGCTTTTATTAAAATGGGCCGCCATTCTTGTTGCAGTAAAAGCTTTTTATCATTAATCTGCTTTTATATGACTACGTTTGGGCGATATTTTTTAAAGTATCCGGATTTATAAAAATATTTTATATTTTGACATGTCGGGGCTAAGCACTGTATGGATTATAAATATCTGGATTTTCTCCGCAAAAGCTTTGCGAACTCTCTTGCCTTTTGTTTTGACTGATTAATTTTAGCTTAATCCAATAATATTTGCATATAAAATCATTAAGCTTTGATTATAATTTAAAATATCTGCCGATAATTATAATAACGCTTATGTTTCGGGGGTTTATATGATAAAGGGTGTAAATAAGCAGTTTATAGAGGTAAATGATACCGGCAGCCGGTACTTTGAGCGGGCGTTGCTCGTTATACGGCCAGAGTTTAACTCGGTACCGTATGAAAAGCTTAAAGGAGAAGCCAAAAAAGCAATAGGACGCATGGGCGAACCGGAATCTGCAAGACGTGTTCAGGCGCGAAATCTCAGCAGAATGGCTATGCTGCGCAGGCGGCGATTTTTACGCTTAATCGCTTCGGCACTTATATGTGCTTCAGGAATAATACTTGGAGTTGCCTTATCATCTCTGCTTTAATGCTTAATTAAGGGGCAAAATTTAAAGCTTTAATCTATAAACAGCAGTCATGTGATTTTAATTTTTATCGTTTTTAATATAAACTTCTCAATAAAAACGTCTGGCTGTGTTACGATATAAATAATAACATGTCTGAGCTGCTTTATTGAGTAATTTGTATTAAACTACCGCTGATTAAAAGATACTAATTGTATTCTCAGGTTACGCCGCGCGTAGACTTAAATATAAGTAGTGGCGCTCAATATTTCCCACATTTAACTACTTTCTTAAAAATAAAACTGTCTAAAAGCTTTTCATCCGTTGCGGCAGACTCTGAAAATTACATCTTTACATCAATAGAATCCGGAAAGTAATATTTACCCTTTCCGGATTCTTATTTTAATTTTATTTGCTTATTTGTTTATCAAGACTCAGTTATATGAATATAATTCACTGGAAATTTTTTACATCAACTCAGCGTATTGGGACAAGTTGACATAAGCTATGTGGAAAACTCTGTTAATAATGTTGATAAATTTCCACGTTAAAGCTGGACAAGGCTATTTTTGTTTCAACTTTAGTTGCAAAATTTTATTTTATGTTAATTTACTAAAAGTATTAATATCTTTACATACTTCTGTAGGCTGATTACTGTGACAAATATGTAATCTTGCTCTTTGCCATTTTATAATCTATATCAATCACCGCTTTAGAATTAGGCTTAGAAAAAGTCTCCGCCTAAAAATTCAATAGCGCGTGATATTGCTCCTTCGCCGCGGCTGTTATCCACATCTCCTCCGCTGTTGCGGTAATCAAACATATTGCAGAAAACAGTAACATCCTCTTCAAGGGTTTTGAGATATTTTTTCAGCATGTCTCCCGCTGTACTGCAAAACTCCTCGTATGTTTTCTTATTAAGCTCTTTTTTGCCCTCCTCTAAAAGCAGCGAATAGTGTGGAAGACACATAAACTGCTGAGAAGCAAACATATTCCTTAAGTCTCTTTCATCAGCGTACTTTTTAAAAAATGTTTTTATCATGCGCGACATTGCCCACTCAATCTTATCGCAGACAAAGCAGGTGGAATTTATATCAGCGCATTTATAGGCGGCCTTTTCGGCCTTTTTCGCATTCATATTCCCACTTGATACTTTGCTTTCTATATGCTCTATATGGCTTTTAAGCACAAGTCCAAAGGGAAGCCGTCCGCTGGTCTCGTCCATTTTTTTAAAGTGATAGGCGCAAAATCCCAAGTCGTTCATTTTTATGCGGACGTCCGGCTCCATCATCGCCGAGCCGGATGCATATTCCAGCGCGCGCTTTTCCAGCATTTTGCGCATTCGGCAGACAAAGCAGCCGTCGGTCTGCTCCAATACTTCGCTTATTGGAATGGTTTGTGAACACCCAGCAGCAAAACAACTTATTCCTGATGAATGGATTCAAGTCACTGGAAATATTGTTCTAGAATTTGATTTGGATATTGGTGGAGAAGTTTGTATATTAAAAGTGGACGACTTAAAAGTCGTACCACCATTAGATAATGAA
>USGR01000061.1 GCA_900554165.1 uncultured Oscillospiraceae bacterium
GCCGACGCCCTCGCGCGACAGCATCTCTATTATTATCGAATGCTTTACCCTGCCGTCAATTATTGTGGTGGCTTTTACCCCGCGTCGCACCGCTTCAACGCAGCAGTCTATCTTCGGTATCATGCCGCCGGAGATTATACCCTTGCGTTTAAGCATCACTACTTCGTTTATGTCAACCTCTTCTATAAGAGTTGACTCATCGTTTTTATCTCTGAGCAACCCCTTTATATCCGTCATAAGTATCAGCTTTTCTGCTGATAATTCCGCCGCTATTCTGGCAGCAGCCGTATCAGCGTTAATGTTGTAAACCTCGCCGTTTTCTCCCGCTGCGATGGGAGAAACAACCGGTATATATCCGTTTGCCAGAGCATCTGTTATTGGTCTTATGTCAACCTTATCCAATTCACCGACAAGGCCGTAATCTCCGCCGGAGAGTTTCTTTGCCTTAAGCATTCCGCCGTCAATTCCGCACAGTCCAATAGCGCGTCCGCCCTGGCTTTCTATAAGCTGAGTCAGCGACTTGTTCACCTTGCCGGCCAGCACCATTTGGACAATATCCATTGTTTCTTCATCTGTGTATCGCAGGCCGTTGACGAATTTTGGCTCTTTGCCTATCTTTTTAAGCATGTCGTTTATTTCCGGACCACCGCCGTGTATCAGCACAACGTGTATGCCCACCAGCGACAGCAAAATTATATCCGTCATGACGGCGTTTTTTAACTCTTCGTCTATCATAGAGCTGCCGCCGTATTTAACCACTACCGTCTTGCCGCTGAAATGCTTTATATACGGCAGCGCCTGCACAAGTATATCCGCTCTCTGTTTCTCCGATATATTCAATTTCTCCACCTCAAGCTTACGAACGGTAGTCACCGTTTATTTTTACGTAATCATAGGTAAGGTCACAGCCGTAAGCGACAGCACTCGCCTTACCTTGATATAGTTTTATGTCAATTACAATCTCATCGCGCAGAAGTATTTGCTTTGCAATATCCTCGTCAAAATCAACGCCTGCGCCATTTTTGCACACATTAATGCTGCCAGCATCTGATATAAAATTAATTTTTACTTTATTTATGTCAACCTTTGCCCCGCAGTAGCCGAGTGCGCACATTACTCTGCCCCAGTTGGCGTCAGCGCCGAACATTGCAGTTTTTACCAATGAAGACGACACCACGCTTCGGCTTATTTTTCGTGCGCTCTCTTCGTCCGGTGCGCCGGACACCCTGCACTCAATAAGCTTTGTGGCACCCTCGCCATCCTTCGCCATCATTTTTGCAAGCTCTAAAAGAACCGCTTTAAGCGCCGACAAAAATTCGTCGTAGCCTGCGCTTTTGGCCGTTATTCTATCGTTTCCGGCAAGACCGCTCGCCATTATCTCCGCCATGTCGTTAGTCGACGTATCGCCGTCGATATACACCATATTGAAAGTGTCCTTTACGGCTTCGCGGAGCGCCGCGTCAAGTGATGAGGCATCTATATTTACATCGGTACTCAAAAAGCAGAGCATGGTCGCCATGTTTGGATTAATCATGCCGGAGCCCTTGCACATACCGCCGACGGTGCATACGTTTTCGCCTATGTTAAACCTCACGGCGCACTGCTTTGATATTGTATCGGTTGTCATTATCGCCTCAGCGGCAGATGTTCCGCCGTCATATGAAAGGCCCGATTTAAGCGCGTCCATAGCCTTTTCTATAGGCTCAAGCGGCACCGGCACTCCTATTACGCCGGTGGAGGCTACTATTACATCCTCCGCATTGCAGCCGGCAGCTTTTGCCGCAAGCGCACACATGGCTTCCGCCTTTTCTATGCCGTCAGCGCTGCATGTGTTGGCTATGCCGGAATTGCATATTACCGCGCGTGCAACACTATTAGCAAGGTGCTTTTTTGTGACGGTTATAGGCGCGCCGCAGACTAAATTCTGCGTATAAACGGCAGCGCTTACACAGTCGTTGTCGGCCACTATCATCATAAGGTCCTTTTTATTTTGATTTTTTCTAATGCCGCAGTGCAGTCCATACGCTTTAAAGCCCTTGGCCGCACAAACACCACCATTTACAAACTCCAAAACAATTCCCCTTTTCATATATTTCCGATATTGACGGGCAAATCGCCAATTTTACATATTATATAACTCTAAACTCTGCAAAATCAACTATATACATCTATCCGAATATTACGATAAATCTATAACCGCTCAGCCTTTATATGCCGACATTTTGACATATCAAATTATATAGCGATTATGCAATTAACCGTTCTTTAGCCAATTAAAGCTTTAATAGAAGATAAAGTAAAACATCTCAGTCGGCAAAATCAAAATGCCGGCGGAATATAGTCAAGCCCCGTCTTTTCATCAAGGCCCATAACGATATTCATGTTCTGCACCGCTTGGCCCACTGAGCCCTTTATCATATTGTCAATCGCCGACGTCGCTATAAACATTCCTGTGCGTCTGTCGATGTGCAGCGAGATTTCGCACATATTAGACATACGCACGTTTTTTACATTGGCCGTCTCGCCGCTTACAAGCAGACGTATAAAATATTCATCCTTATAAAAATCTTCATACGCTTCTCTTATCCGCTCCTCCGTCACACCGAGCTTCAGCCGGGCATAACAGGTGCAGCTTACACCGCGGTTTATCGGCAGAAGATGCGGGACAAAAGTAAGCCTTATACGTTTGTTCGCCGCTTTCATAAGCGTCTGTTCAATTTCAGGAGTATGCCGGTGCTGAGCCACTTTATACGCCGACATTCCCTCGTTGCACTCGGCAAACGGCTTGTGGTCGCGCCCGGCGCCCGTTACGCCGGATTTTGCATCTATGACTATAGCGTCGGTTTCTACCAGCCCCCGCTTTATCGCCGGAAACAGCGCCAGCTCGGAAGCCGTCGGGTAACAACCTGGGCATGATATCAGCTTTTTGCCGGCTATCTGCTCTCTGAACAGCTCCGGCAATGCATAAACCGCTTCACTGTGGAGTACATGGTCGTCAAAACTGCCGCCGTACCACTCTTTGTACTGTGCTTCGTCCTCCAGCCTGAAATCCGCACCAAGGTCAATAAACACCTTGCCGGCGGCAATGCATTTCGACGCCGCCTCCTGCGACAATCCATGCGGCAGACAGGCAAATATTACGTCGCTGCAGTCTATCACCGACTCCTGCGATACACACTCCATATCAAATATGCCTTTAAGATTAGGATATATCTCTGAAAGCCTGCGTCCGACAAAATTGTTGGAGCCAACCGCCGCAATCTCTGCCTCACCATGACGCAGCAGCAAGCGCACAAGCTCTGCTCCTGTATATCCCGTCGCGCCTAAAATTCCAACTTTTATAGTCATAAATATCCCTGCTTTTATTTTAATTTAACTGTATTTACTTATCTAAACTGTGTCTGATGCTGAAAAGTCTGTCAGACATGCTGTTTTCATCTTCCAAAATCCAACTGTTTAATAGTTTTCAGACCGCTGCAATATCAAAAAGCTTATCCATACGCCGCAAGCACAGGTGTATATATTATTTAATATCAGACAGCGTTTTTCTGACATCCGCTATCTGCTTTGCAACCTGCTGCGGCGCCGGACCGCCGGATACATTGCGCCGCATAACGCAGCTTTCAAGGCTGATGGCGCTATAGACATCATCGTCAAACTTGTCGCAAAAGGACTTATAATCGCTTATAGGCATGCTCTCCAGCGTCAGGCCGTTTTCTATGCAGTGGGCAACTATTTCGCTCACTATTTTATACGCGTCCCTAAAGGGGAGTCCCTTCTCCACTAAGTAATCCGCGCAGTCGGTTGCATTTATAAATCCGCCGGATGCCGCTTTTCGCATATTGTCCGGCAGCACCTTCATAGTCGATATCATCGGCGCAAATACTGCAAGACTCATTTTCACGGTATCGACAGCGTCGAACACCGCTTCCTTATCCTCCTGCATGTCCTTGTTATAGGCAAGCGGCAAGCCTTTCACAGCCGTAAGCATTGCCATTAAATCGCCGAACACCCTGCCCGATTTTCCGCGCACAAGCTCCGCCATATCCGGATTTTTCTTCTGCGGCATTATACTTGAGCCGGTGGAATAAGCATCGTCCAGCTCAATAAACTTAAACTCCCACGAGCACCAGAGTATTATCTCCTCGCTAAAGCGAGATAAATGCACCATTACAAGCGACAGGCATGATATAAGCTCAATTATAAAATCCCTGTCGGATACGCCGTCAAGGCTGTTGGCGGTTATGCCGTTCATGCCGAGAAGCTCTGCTGCATACTCCCTGTCGAGGTCGTAAGTAGTCGTAGCAAGCGCGCCGCTGCCCAGCGGAGATACATTCATACGCTTTATGCAGTCGTGCAGTCTATCAATATCACGCAGCAGCATCTGAGCATACGCCATTAAGTGATGGCCGAAAGTAATCGGCTGCGCACGCTGCATGTGCGTATATCCGGGCATAACATATTCCTTACACTCATCTGCTTTATCGCACAACGTGGCAGCAAGAGCTTTTATTCCAGAAATAATTTGGTTTGCCTCATCGCGCAGATAAAGCCTTATATCAAGCGCAACCTGATCGTTGCGGCTGCGCGCCGTGTGCAGGCGTTTTCCGGCGTCGCCTATACGAGAAGTAAGCTCTCCTTCTACAAAGCTGTGTATATCCTCTGCATCCGGCGATATTTCCAGCTTTCCCGCTTCGATATCTGCAAGTATGCTTTCAAGCCCATTTACTATCGCTTCGCAGTCGCCGGTAGTTATTATTCCCTGCTTGCCGAGCATCCGTGCATGCGCTATAGAACCATTAATATCCTGTTTATACATACGGCTGTCAAAAGATATCGACGAATTAAAATCATCGGCCTGTTTGTCTAACGCTTTATGAAAATTTGAGGCCCACAGCTTCATATTTTATCTCTCCTGTAAATCTGTAAGTTGCGCCGGCAAGAAAGCGTTTATGCTATTATATCCGGCATAAATACGCCGTCGCGGCGCTGTATTTAAAGTTTTATTTGATGTGTATGCCGCCGAATATCGGCCTTAGCCCAAGCATTTTACCATTCAATCGCTATGCCCGCACCGCTGCTAAGCGGCGCGGGCCTTTCATGCGCTAAAAATCGATATTTCATATACCTCCGTCATGCTTTGCTGTTTTAGCAATCCGGAGACATGGCTATATTACATCGGTATAATTATTTGCCGCCTTCAGCACGCTTTTTGTCGAGCATCGCCTTTACCTTTATTGGCAGGCCGAAGAGATTTATAAATCCGGCAGCGTCGGCCTGATTATAGACCTCGTCCTCACCGAAAGTCGCTATTTCCTCATCGTAAAGTGAATACGGCGATGTTACTCCCGCGCATATAATGTTGCCCTTGTAAAGCTTCAGCTTTACATCGCCCGTCACCGTCTGCTGTGTGCTGTCGGCAAAGGCCGAAAGCGCCTCTCTTAACGGAGTATACCATTTGCCGTCATATACCAAATCTGCAAAGGTTATGGCGAGCTTATCTTTTTCATGCATAGTGTCCTTGTCAAGGCACAGAGTTTCAAGTATCCTGTGCGCCTCATAAAGTATCGTGCCGCCCGGAGTCTCATAAACGCCGCGTGACTTCATACCGACAAGCCTATTTTCTACTATATCCGCAAGGCCTATGCCGTTTTCGCCGCCGAGCTTGTTAAGCTTCTCTATTATTTCAACCGAGCCGGTCTTAACGCCGTCCAGCGCTACTGGTATGCCCTTCTCAAATGAAATTGTAACATATGTCGCCTTGTCCGGCGCTTTCTCCGGCGATACTCCCATTTCAAGTATCTTGTCATACATCGGCTCATTCGCCGGGTCCTCAAGGTCAAGGCCCTCATGCGAAAGATGCCACAAATTTTTGTCCTTTGAATAATTCGTCTCACGGGTTATCGAGAGCGGTATGTTTCTTGCCTCTGCGTAATCTATTTCTTCATCTCTTGATTTTATGTCCCAAATTCTCCACGGAGCAATTATCTCCATCTCCGGTGCAAAGGCCTTTATTGTAAGCTCAAACCTGACCTGGTCGTTGCCCTTGCCGGTGCAGCCGTGGACTATTGCGTCGGCACCCTCCGCCTTTGCTATCTCTACTATTCTCTTAGCTATTACCGGGCGCGCGAAAGATGTGCC
>USGR01000062.1 GCA_900554165.1 uncultured Oscillospiraceae bacterium
GACTTTTTAAGTCCGTTCATAAACGTAGAATAATTCATGCCGTTAAGCTTGGCAGCGGCAGAAATACGTGTAATCCACAGTCTGCGGAAATCACGTTTCTTCTGGCGACGGCCTATATAGGCATACTGTCCTGATTTCATGACAGCTTCTTTTGCTGTCTTAAACAGTCTGCTCTTCGCGCCAAAATAACCTTTGGCGAGCTTTAGAGTCTTCTTCCTTCTTTTACGAGTCATCATCGCGCCCTTTACACGAGCCATATCTATATACCTCCGTTTATTCGAGTATTAAGTAAAATTATTTTACGCGAAGCAAACGCTTTGCTCTTCCGATATCTGCAGATGTCGCATATCCGCCCTTGCGCAGATTTCTCTTACGCTTTGGGCTTTTTTTCGTGAGTATATGTGATTTGTAGCCGTGAGCGCGCTTTACTTTGCCGTTCTTTGTGAGCTTAAAACGCTTCTTTGAACTGCTGTGGGTTTTCATCTTGGGCATTTGTCGTTTCCTCCTTGATTTACCTTAAAGGTTATTTCGCCGATTTTGGCGCCAAAAACATCAGCATCTGACGTCCGTCAAGCTTTGGCTGACGCTCTATAACGCCGCACTCATCCAAAAGCTCGGCAAAATCCTTCATTATTTTATTACCTATCTCAGGATGTCCCATTTCTCTTCCCCTGAAACGGATAGATACCTTTACCTTGTCGCCGCCGGCAAGGAATTTCTTCGCATGCCCGGCCTTTGTTTCAAAGTCGTGCTTGTCTATATTTAACGACAAGCGCACTTCCTTAACGTCCGCCACCTTCTGATTCTTGCGGGCTTCCCTTTCACGCTTGGCCTGCTCAAATCTGTACTTGCCATAGTCCATTATCTTGCAGACCGGCGGTGTTGCCTGAGGCGCTATCTTTACAAGATCAAGATCCTTCGACAAGGCTATCTCCAGCGCTTTCGCCGCCGACATTATGCCGAGCTGTTCGCCGTCATCGCCTATTACCCTTATCTCCTTGTCGGTTATTTCCTCATTCATGGCGGCTTCTTTCTTTTTAGCTATCTCAAAACACCTCCCAAAAAATAAAAAGGAACACATATTATGCGCTCCCTAATCTCTACCCAATCCAAAAACAACGTCGCAAAAAGTCCGCTTGGATTTGTAAACTATTGACCCTTTAAGCCTGCGCCAAAGGGTGAGAACGCATAATTCTTCTTTATTGTCTTATAGATTTTACCATACACAGGAATATATGTCAACATTTATTTGCCATGCAATAATAAGCATTGCTTGGACTTATGTTATTGATATGCTTTTGAATTTCCGCTACCTGCATAAACCGACATATCTATAGCCGTTGAAAATAATATTATATTTTCCTGCGGTGAAAAGCAGATATTTTCCCGACAGCCCGCTCAAAGGCGCGGCAGAAAAGCATTGCTATAATAATTTTAGCAGCGTCTATCACAGTATACGCTATTATATTCGCTATGAAGTTAAACAAGAACCCAGTGCCGTTATAAAAGGACATGCTCACAGCGCCACAAGCGTAGTCAAGCATTAATCCTATAACGCCCGCCGCTATAAAGCCGGCCGATTTTATAAACGCCGTACCTTTGTTAAGTTTTGTTTTGGAGGTCTCCATCCTTGGCTCAATATAATCTTTATAAAGGCCTATCGTAATTGCCAGAAACACCCAGCCTATTATAAATCCGCCGGACGGCCGCGCAAAAGCGCCAACTCCGCCGGCAAACCCCGACATCATCGGCAATCCGACAAGCGTCAGAGCATATACCACACCCAGCGTAATAAGCGAGCCCTTTGTGCCTAAAACCGCCGCCATCAGCGCGACAATCAATATCTGAAAAGTCACCGGCACGCCGGGAAGTATATATACCGGCGGTATTATATTGCTGCTGACAAAAAACATCGCAGCAAACACAGCTCCCACCGCCATAAAGGCTGTTTTGCTCATGCCGGTCTTGCTCATTTATTCCCCTCCTTTAAATAGTCGACATACTCTTCAAGGCACATGTTAAGCTCGTTCATGCGCTTTGCATGCTCAGCGCCGACAAACCTGTAATGCCATGCTTCCGGTATTATTCCAGTTATATCCTGCTTGTCCTTGGGATATCTGTTTACAAAGCCGTATTTTTCTGCATTTGCTTTAAGCCATTTATCCTGAACAGTGCCCTCAAACCACGACTCCGCCAGATTAAAGTCTACAGCCAGTCCGGTATGATGCTCTCCCGTTCCCGGACGCGTCACTTCTGTGGCCGCCTTTTCCTCTGCTTCTTCTCTCGAAAGCGACGGATTTTCCAGCAATACGCGCCTTACCTTGTCGTCAAACAGCTCCTGCTGTCTTTGAACCGTGCGGTATGACGATATTACCGTAAGAGTAACCCCGTCCTCTGCAGCAGCTTCTATCATATCCTCAAGAGCATCAATTGCACGGCTGTCGAATTTCATATTGCTGTACGCAGCATAAGTTTGCGTAATCGTCGAAAGCGGCGGGTCAAAGCCGTCCTCTAACGGACTTTTTACACTTACTATTTTTAAATACCATTCATTCCATGGCTCATCAGATTCACCTACCGCATAGCGCGAATCTATTCCGTCAGCGTTTGACGACTCAGGCGTCGATGACGGTGCAGTTGTGGATGTGTTATCAGCAACTGACGATGTGCCGTCTGTACCTGACTGCGCACCTCCAGCAGTGCCGTCAGACTGCACGCTTGACTCTGACGATATGCTGGATACAGGCGCCGGATTATCATCTGAAGAGATAACCTTTGCCAAAAGTATCGCGCCTATTATAACTATAATAAGCAGCAATATTATTATAATTATAGGTATAATTTTGTTTTTGTTCGAGCGTCCCCTTCTGTGCTGCGGCCGCCGGTTTGAAAAGTGATATTCCCTAACAGAATCTCTGTATTTGTCTTCCATGTCTTTACCTCTATCTTTCAATAAACGGAGCGAGCTTTTCAGCAAGCGTATCATCACTGTCGGTGTTTGCCAGCAGCGTCATTGGATTCGAATGATCAAGGCAATATACGCCCAGCGTAGATTTAGCGTTTACCTTACTGTTACCCGAAACCAAAAATATATCGTAATCGCAGTCCTTAATAGCTTCGGAAAACACTTCTATGTCATCATAATTTTTTAATATGATTTTTAATTCTATCACAAAAACCAACTCCTGTTTTTGGGTAAAAATTATAACTGTATTGTAAAATTCACCAGCTTATTATATAATAGTCACTGCAAAAAATCAAGGCGGCAAAAACATCGGATTTTCTTCCCACAGGAGTATGAATAATTATGAAAGCAGCTATATATACGCTCGGGTGCCGGGTCAATCAATATGAATCAAGTGCTATGGCACAACTGCTAAAACAAAATGGATACAAAATCGTTCCCCTTTCTCAGTCTCCCGACGTTATTATAATAAATTCCTGCACCGTAACCGCTGAAAGCGACAGAAAATCGCGTCAGCATCTGCGCTCAATAAGGCAAAATAATCCTGACGCTGTTATTGTGCTGGCGGGCTGCATGCCGCAGGCCTTTCCTGAAAAGGCCGCCGATTTAAGCGAAGCGGATATTATTTTGGGCAACTCACATTATAATAAACTATGTGACGCAATAAACGAATATATGCATAGGCGCTCACCAATAATCATGATAAGCGAACACAACAGCGGCGAAAAATTTATGACTTTGCCGCACTGCACATTTGGCGAAAAGACCCGCGCATATATAAAAATTGAGGACGGATGCGACAGGTTCTGCACCTACTGCATAATTCCAAAAGCGAGGGGGCGCGTGCGCTCAAAAAGCCTTGTCGATATTGCTAATGAAGCTGAATATCTTGCGGAGCACGGCTACTGCGACATAACGCTTACCGGCATTAATCTTACGGCGTTTGGAAAAGAAAACGGCCTGAATATCTGCGATGCAGTTGAGTGCGTATCTAAGATAAGCGGAATAAAAAGAATACGGTTCGGCTCACTTGAACCTGATGATTTCGACGATACACTTATATCGCGGCTTGCTCAAAACGAGAAGCTCTGTCCGCATTTTCATCTATCGCTGCAGTCCGGCTGCGACAGGGTGCTAAGGCGCATGAACAGGCACTATGATACATCATTTTACCGCTCGCTTTGCGAAAAGCTCCGAAACGCCTTTGCCGATTGCTCTATAACCACCGACGTAATGGTAGGTTTTCCGGGTGAAAGCAAGCAGGATTTTGAGGACTCCTTAAGCTTTGTAAAAGATATAGGGTTTATGAGCGCGCATGTCTTTGCATACTCACGGCGCGGCGGCACGCCGGCGGCAGAAATGGAGCAGCAGGTGAAAAGTGCCGAAAAGGCGCGCCGCAGTCGGCTGATGATAGCTGCGACACACGAAAGCAGAGACGCTTTTCTATCTAAAATGGTAGGCAATACATATGAGGTTCTTGCTGAAAGTCGTCTTGATGGCAAGGATGCAGACAGCTTGGCTGAATTTTTTATCGGCGCGGCTCATGAATCATTATACAGCAATGAAAAAAGCGCGTATATTTACTCCGGCCTTACATCAAATTATGCAGACGTCCGTTTTCTATCAAGCAGTGATATCCACGGCCGGCTGGTTAATGTAAAAATCATCGGCCTTAAAGACGGCTGCCTTATCGGCATGCTGGCGTAATTTCACATCGCTAAAAAATGAGCTCAACGCATTGTGTACGAAGGCTATAAAGCTGATGATTGCCGTCAAATTACTCAAATAATGGAAAAATCGCTTCCTCTTGATTTATGCCCGTCGTCCTCATTGCTTGCCCTTGTGCAGGACGGCGACGCTGCCGACGTTGCCGGCAGCTTTCAGCTTAAGATTTTTACGGAAATCTTTGCTGCTTATGCCAAAGCTTTATTTGTGATTAAGCGTTAACAAAAAGCATTCTGCTGTTTGAAGAATGCTTTTTGATGTATTAACAGTAATATAAAAACAATGGTTTTATGGTTATCGCAAATGAGCTTAAAAAATACAAGTCTAAATATTGTGTAAAAAGCATCTGATATAAACGCTCAAAATCCGGCAGGCATGAAATCTTCCCTGCCGCTGTGCCCAAGCTGCCACACATATCCCGACCTGGTATTTTCTGCAACGGTTTCTGGGTTTCTGAACATAACATCCGTCTTATACCTCTGTCACGCCGAAACGCTCGATAAGCCGCTGCGCCGTCTTGGGTGCGGCAATGCACCGCGGCCTGGCAGTTTCAATCGTCCATATCCGCTCAAAAGCAAGCTCAAACAATTGAGCGTATGAAAACTATTGATTTCAAAATTGTCGGTCATTTGCGGCGTCTTCCCTATTTTCTCTACAGCAGCTCGCCAAACTTGCGTATAAACAGCTTTTTGACAACGGTAAGTATCGCCATATAAAGCAGTATTGTAGCGATAAGGAAAGGATAATATTCAAGCGGAAGCGGCTTCATGTCCAGCGCCGTGCCAAGCGGAGTATAAGGTACAATAGTCCCCGCCGCAACGCCCAGCACCGACAAAATTGTCACTTGCCACGAAGCGCGGCTCTGTATAAACGGGAGCTTCGGCGAGCGAACCATGTGTATCGCCATTGTCTGCGTCCAGAGCGACTCGACAAACCAGCCTGCTTGAAACAGCCCGACAAATTTTGCCTGTCCCGCCGCGTCCAGCGCAGCGTAATGCCCGCCGCAAAGCTGCGGACATATTACGAAAAAGAGCAAAACATACGTCGTTATGTCGAATATTGTGCTCGCCGGACCTATTCGGAACATAAAGCTCTTTATAGACGACGCATCCCAGTCGCGCGGTTTTTTAAGATAACTCTCATCCACATTGTCCCACGGCATTGCTATGCAGATTATATTATATATAAGGCTGAGTACAAGCAGCTGCAGCGGGAGCATCGGTAAAAACGGCAGAAATATGCTTGCAGCAAGCACTGCAAATATATTTCCGAAGTTTGAGCTGGCCGTAAGCTTTAAATATTTTATAATATTAGTGTAAGTTTTGCGTCCCTCTATTACGCCGTTTTCCAGCACCATGAGGTCCTTTTCCATAAGTATTATATTAGCCGACTCTTTAGCGATGTCCACCGCCGTGTCTACCGATATTCCAACATCTGCCTCTTTCATTG
>USGR01000063.1 GCA_900554165.1 uncultured Oscillospiraceae bacterium
CAGTAATAATTAATTTAGCGTTTTACCGGCACATTTTTGCTGCTTTAATCAATATTTTTATAAAAAAGACTCGGACAAATAACATGTCCGAGTCTTAATAAATTTTATTTTATAATTACATTTTGTTATTATGCAAAAATTTTAAATATCGGCTTATAAAACAAAGCAGACATTTACCCCAGCGCTGAAATTAATAATTCTCTACACTAATTTCAAAGAAGCTCTGCGGATGTGCGCAGGTTGGGCAAACAGCCGGAGCCGTTGTGCCGGTATGAATGTGACCGCAGTTGCGGCACTTCCAAATAGTAACGCCGTCGCGCTTAAAGACCATGCCCTTTTCTATGTTGCTTATAAGCTTGCGATAACGCTCTTCATGCCTGCTCTCTATATCAGCAACCATCTTAAAGAGTGCAGCTATCTGATTAAAGCCTTCCTCTTTCGCCTCTTCAGCAAACTGCTTATACATATCTGTCCACTCATAGTTTTCGCCGGCAGCAGCGTCGTTAAGGTTGCGCAAAGTATCAGGCATAGCGCCGTCATGAAGCTGCTTGAACCACAGCTTTGCATGCTCTCTCTCGTTAAGCGCCGTCTCCTCAAAAATAGCCGCTATCTGCTGATAGCCGTCCTTTTTCGCCTGTGAAGCATAGTATCCATATTTTGTATAAGCCTGTGATTCACCGGCAAATGCTGCTAATAAATTTTTCTCTGTTTTGCTTCCTTTAAATTCCACTTTTCACTACCTCCATTTACATTTTACGTTTGTTTTTATTATGCCACATTAAACTTAATAAGGCAATAGTAAAAATATAGTGCAGCAGCGCAATATAATTTAATAATTCACACCTTACTTAGAGCATTAAAAAATTAATTTAGCCTTAAAAATATGTTGCAGCCTCGTTATAAAAGACTATATAAAATATGCACACTTTTAAAGCAAGCGAAAGAATAATTACTCTATTCTGCTTTCCCTTAAAGTAAGCAGCTGCGGCAAATGCAGCTTTACCTGATACTCCAACTCAGAATCGCCTATTACAGTCGTACGGCCGGAGGCATATTCTGCGTCTATCCATTCCTTTATTTTCGCAATTTCTGGAGACCTTTTATCAACCTTATGCTCGTCGTCAAGCGAGAAATACGAATTAATCCATGCGGCAATGCCGGCAGCGCCGGAATGCGCGTCGACCACGACTATCGGCGGACGCCCAAGTATATCCGCTGTGTTGAATATGTTGTATATCTCCTCATCCTTAAGCAGGCCATCGGCGTGTATGCCCGCCCTCGTCGCGTTGAAAGCTCTGCCTACAAACGGTGTACGAGGCGGGATTTGATAATGCAGATTTGTTTCAAAATACTCGGCTATTTCAGTAATCACCTTAAGGTCCATTCCGCCGGTATCGCCCCTGAGCTGGCAGTATTCGATTACCATGGCCTCAAGCGGAGTATTTCCCGTGCGCTCGCCTATTCCCAGCAGCGATGTGTTTACCGCCGAGCAGCCGTAAAGCCATGCAGTAACTGAGTTAGGCACAGCATTGTAAAAATCGTTGTGGCCGTGCCATTCAAGGCTTTTAGACGGCACACCGGCATAGTTTGTCAGTCCGTATATTATCTGCTGTACGCTGCGCGGCATGACGACGCCCGGTATAGACGTGCCAAGCCCTAATGTGTCGCAGGCGCGTATTTTTATGTTTATGCCGCTCTCGCGGGACAAATCCATAAGCTTTTCAGCAAAGGGCAGCACAAATCCGAAAAAGTCGGCGCGCGTAATATCCTCAAAATGGCAGCGCGGTACTATGCTCTCGGCCAGTGCGGCCTCTACTACTTCTAAATAGTTCTTCATGGCTTCACTGCGCGTCCAGTGCATTTTCTTGAATATATGATAATCAGAGCAAGACACAAGTATTCCCGTCTCTTTTATGCCCATGTCGCGCACAAGCTGAAAATCTTCCTTTTTCGCACGTATCCACGAGGTTACCTGCGGAAACTCATAGCCCATTTCCATGCACTTTATTACCGCCTCTTTATCCTTAGGCGAATAAAGGAAGAACTCTGTCTGACGTATTATGCCGCTGCCGTTGTCAAGCTTGTGAAGCAGCGTGAATAAATCGCATATTTCCTCTACCGTATACGGAGAGCGCGCCTGCTGCCCGTCCCTGAAAGTCGTGTCGGTTATGAAAATGTCCTTTGGCAGATTCATCGGCACTATACGGTGGTTGAATATCAGCTTTGGTATTGTGTTGTAAGGATACATATTCCTAAACAGATTGGGGTCCTTTACATCTGTGAATTTGTAGCCGAGCTCCAACAATCCCGTCTTTTCGTTTAATTTAGGCTCCATGCTTGCCATAATATTACCTCCCTTTTTTAAGACTTGCGGGCGTTATAACTCCCGCTTTGCTGATTAATATTTTTTACTTATTATAAACTCATGCGGCCGAGCGTCAGTTCAGCAAAATCTGCAAACGCTCAGCCGCTGTTTGAGATATAATACCACACGGCAAGATATTTTCATTATTCATTTAACTTGTCCGCCGTCTGATAAACTGTTTATTATTCATTTCACTAATGAGGATTTAGTACATAAGGCGTATAGCCATTGCCATATTGCCACACATTTCCTTTATTAAATAGCATCATAGTATAGCGGGCTTATTTTGTGTTAAAGACAGGCGGCGATAAATACCGCATATAGTATAAATCGCCTAACATGCTCAAAATCTGACGGTTTTCCGCCGTCAAAAGCAGCATAGATATTCCGCTGTTAAATAATTATGCTCTTGCCTGTCATCTGCGCCGGCTGCTCAATTCCCGCTATTTTCAGTATTGTCGGAGCAATGTCGGCGAGCACGCCGCCCTCTCTCAGCTGGCAGTCATAACCGACTACAACAAACGGCACCAGATTAGTCGTATGAGCCGTAAACGGCGAGCCGTCGTCCTCGTACATCTTATCTGCGTTTCCGTGGTCAGCGGTTATAAGAACTGCACCACCCATTGAAAGCGTTGCGTCAACTACGCGTCCCACGCACTCATCTACCGTCTCAACAGCTTTCACCGCGGCGTCAAATATTCCAGTATGTCCTACCATGTCGCAGTTTGCAAAATTAAGTATAATCACGTCGAACTTGTCGCTCTTTATGCTTTCCACAACCTTGTCACATACCTCATAAGCGCTCATTTCCGGCTGCAGGTCATAGGTAGCCACTTTCGGTGACGGCACAAGTATTCTCTCCTCACCAGGATATACCGCCTCAGTGCCGCCGTTAAAAAAGAAAGTAACATGCGGATATTTTTCCGTCTCGGCAATTCTCAGCTGCTTTTTACCAAGCTTGCTGAGCAGCTCGCCCAAATTCATGTCAAGGTTGTTTTCCGGCGGAAAAGCTACTTTGACATTCGGCATTGCAGCGTCGTAAACGGTAAAGCAGACAAAGCAAAGCGGATTTATTGCCTTGCGCTCAAAGCCGGTAAAATCAGGGTCTACAAAGGCGCGGGTAATCTCTCTCGCGCGGTCGGGACGGAAGTTGTAGAATACCACGCTGTCGCCGTCTTTGACAGTATCTCCGCCCGTCACAACCGTAGGCAGCACGAACTCATCGGTTATGTTTTTGCCGTTTTCATCTATCGTCTCATATGATTTCTTAACAGCGGCTACCGGGTCGTCGGTTTTCTCTCCAACGCCGTTTACCATTGCATCATACGCTTTCTTTACGCGCTCCCAGCGATTATCGCGGTCCATAGCGTAATAACGACCCATTACAGTGGCGATTTTGCCAACGCCTATCTCATTTGTCTTTGCAATGAGCTCTTCGATAAATTCCGCGCCGGAGGTCGGCGGAACATCTCTTCCGTCTAAAAAGCAATGGATATACACTTTCTCGGCGCCACGCTGTTTCGCCATTTTGAGCAGCGCATACATGTGGCTGTTAAGGCTGTGCACGCCACCGTCCGACAGCAGGCCCATTATGTGTAAAGCCGTGCCGTTTTTAACAGTATTGTCAATAGCCTCTATAAGCGCCTTGTTTTCAAAAAATACGCCGTCCTCTATATATTTCGTTATTCTCGTTATATCCTGATATACTATTCGTCCGGCGCCTATGTTGGTATGACCGACCTCGCTGTTGCCCATCTGCCCGTCGGGAAGTCCCACGTCAAGTCCTGAAGCGCCTATCTTTGTATGTGGATACTGTGCTAAGTATTTGTCCATATTAGGAGTTTTTGCGGCCTTTATTGCATTGCCGTATTCCGACTCGTTTATGCCGTAACCATC
Source organism: uncultured Oscillospiraceae bacterium (assembly GCA_900554165.1). Next base: position 4,262 of record USGR01000063.1, read on the forward strand.
CATAATTGTAAGAACTATTGGCCTTTTCAAAATAATCATCCTTTATAAAATTATGCTTAAATTTTCGCTGCTTATTATAAACGCCGGCATTTGCAAAAGCTGTCTAATAAGCCTGCGTTATATAGATCACCGCTTGATTTTTCTCGTACAGCGCCAACCGTGGCGCCAAATTGGTTCCTCTATTTTTGTCAAAACAGATTTGCACATATATGGCAGACATTTATTATACATGCCGCCGATTATATATAAAGCAAATGCCGCTAAATACACAAAAAGGAAATTTGAATCTCTTCAAATTTCCTTTTATAAGCTAATTAAAGAGATTCATCGGCTGCCTTTACTATCTGAGCGAAATCATTTGCCTTTAAGGAGGCGCCGCCTATAAGTCCGCCGTCGACATTTGGCTTGCTGAGCAGCTCCGCCGCGTTGCCGGCATTCATTGAGCCGCCGTACTGTATTATCATGCTGTCAGCCGCTGCCTCGCCGTAAAGTCCGCCCACAGTAGCGCGGATTATAGCGCACACCTCATCGGCCTGCTCGGCTGTCGCCGTCTTGCCGGTGCCTATCGCCCATACCGGCTCATACGCTATTATGATATTTTTAAGCTCTTCTGCTGCAACGCCCTGAAGCGCTATCTTTGTCTGCATAGCGCAAACCTCTGCCGTTACGCCCTGCTCTCTCTGCTCGAGATATTCTCCTACGCAAAGTATCACCTTAAGTCCCGCGTCAAGCGCCGCTCTCGTGCGGTCTCTTACCGTCACATCGGTGTCTCCGAAATACGTCCTGCGCTCTGAATGCCCGGTTATGACATATTCCACTCCGATGCTTTTCAGCATCGGCGCCGATACCTCGCCGGTAAAAGCGCCCGACACAGCCCAGCTGCAGTTCTGTGCGCCGACCTTTATGTTTGTGCCCTTTACTGCTTCCAGTGCAGTAGCAAGATCCACATACGGTACGCATACTATAACATCACTTTTTCTGCCGCTTACAAGCGGTGCAATCTCATTTATAAGCGCCTTTGTCTGCTCGGGATTATTGTTCATTTTCCAGTTCCCGGCTATAACCTTAGTTCTGCTCATAACTTTATCTCCTATCATCTTTTATTTATGTAAGCCGCTGCAAAATTTATAATCTTGCAGCGGCTGCATTACAAATTACATTTATAACTGCCGTGTAAACGCTTCAAAAGCAGCGCACAGCCCTATTGTCGGCTGATTATTATTCAAATACGTTCATTATCTCACGTCCACCTTATATGAGCAGTGCAAATTTAACATCAAAACCCGGTCGAGCTCTGCAGCAGCACGCATTAAACAAAACCGCCGGAGTATACTAAAATGCGCCACTTAATATGGCAAAGGCTTCTGCTTTTAAGCGATAAATCAACCGCCTACATTAATTTGAGACAAATTTGCCAGCGGACAATATATAACTTTTGCGCCGTTATAACTTATAGCAAATACTTCATCAAATTATTATTTGTCGTTAAGCGCAGCTATGCCGGGCAGCTCAAGACCCTCTAAAAATTCGAGTGAAGCGCCGCCGCCGGTTGAGATGTGCGTCATCTTGTCGGCAAAGCCAAGCTTTTCAACCGCGGCAGCCGAGTCGCCGCCGCCTATTATAGATATTGCGCCGGAATTTGCAACAGCCTCAGCAACGGCTATAGTGCCCTTTGCAAAATCATCCCATTCGCTGACGCCCATTGGTCCGTTCCAGATAACAGTGCCTGCGCCCTTTACAGCGTCGGCAAACATTTTCCTTGTGTCGGGTCCTATAT
>USGR01000064.1 GCA_900554165.1 uncultured Oscillospiraceae bacterium
TGACACAATGAAATGCTTTACAAGATTTGTAAATGAGCATATGGCCAGCTACGGAGAATACGGATTTGACAGGGATTTTTGGACATGGCGTCAGCTTTCTCTCAGACTTTTCAGAATAGGCGAATTAGAATATGAAAAATGTATAGTAGGAGAGGATAAAAAAGAAAAATTTATCAGCATACATATTCCTTCAGACGCAATAATTTCACGGGAAAATTGTCTTAAATCGCATAAGATGTCAAAGGAGTTCTTTAAAAAATTTTATCCTGAATATGAAAATGTACCAAATAAATGCACTTCATGGCTTTTAAGTCCTGACCTTAAAAATCTGCTGCCCGCCGATTCAAGGATATTGCAGTTTCAGCAGCTATTTGAGATTAAGAATACAGTAAATAAAGATTCTAATAATTTCCTTGAATGGGTTTATAAAAGGAAAGATATTCCGATAGATTCGCTTCCGGAGGAAACGACTCTTCAGCGAAACATGAAGAAATATTTGATGGACGGCGGCTGGATAAGTGAAGGCGAGGGAGTATTTATATATTGAGCCTTGAACTCTTATGCTATGCAAAGCATTAAATATTCTTATTTTTTGTTTTTGTTATGTGTATGTAAACTATTGTGATTTTCTTGGCGATTAAATATATCAGCTTAGTCTTGTGAGTGAAAAAGTAAAATAAAATGCTGGTTCTGAATATGACTTGTGTGTTGAGATGTTCGAATGATGTCGCGATAAAAAGAAGATGCCCATAAGTTTCTGTGGGCAAACCTGCAAAAAGTTGGCAGCAAGCGGAATTGTTTCGTGCGCGATTATAAACGAGCCAGCGCAGTGCAGCATGATTTTTTATGGAAAAAGTGAGCGACGGCAAAATGAGCCGACGACTTTCAATAAAAAGGCCGTCGCGGCCGATGCACAGTAAGCAACGACGCGTAAAGAGGCCACAAAAAAGATGCTTACTGTTTTTATGTATGGATGTAAACCAGTGTGAATTTTTGATGTTATTAAAGGCATGGCCAACTCAGCAGGTACAAAAGAAAAAATAAAAAGATGAGTCCGAACGCCAATTCACGTCCAGACTCAGTATGGTGCATTGGAATAAAAAAGATATTTTTTTGATTCCGCTGTATGGACGTGAACCCGTGTGAATTCTTTAGGTTATTAAAGACAAGATTAATCCGCGGGTGATGGAGTAAAATAAAAAAACTGAGTCTAAACGCAAACCCGCATTCAAACTCAGTCTGGTGGAAGGGGAAGATAAAAAGAATTCCCAATCCTTTTAAAAGGAAATTTGAACCCTCGCGTATCCCGCAAAAAGTTGGTAGCGCAGCGGAGGCGTCATGCCCGCGTTTACAAGGGCATAGCCGCAGCAAGCGTGACTTTTTGCGGAGAGGAGGAATGACGGAGCGGTATGAGAAATCCCCAGCCAAATGGCTGGGGATTTTGAATGGAGCGCAGTCCATTCCGACGTGGCTGCGGAAGAAGGATTCGAACCCTCACAAACAGAGTCAGAGTCTGCCGTGCTACCATTACACAATTCCGCAAAATATTGAAAGTTACTTAAAATATTATATACTAAAAACAGCTTATGTCAAGTATAATTTCCATTATTTTTATAATTATTTATTTTATTTCAGCTATTTTTTATTGACTACATAGTCGAAAATCGTCTTATAAGTCTTTGTAATGTTTATATTAAGTATGGAAAAAGTCTGTATTATCAATGGTTTTCTCATATCTCAATATATTTTCCCATATCTTTGCATAAGTTGATTTTGTAAAGTTGGGCGCCATTTTAGCACTACAAATAAGATGATATACATAGATGTGTAGCAATATTATTCGTTCGAAAAGGCAGTTTAGAAACACCTTGGTTTGCACTATTGTGTTACGCATTAGAGGTTTAATAAGCCTTGCAAATATAAATTTTGCAGATACTAAGAGTTTATACCTTTTCCCTCAAAAATGCCCTTTAACTGCGTAACATTTCAAAAAGAAATGCTGCCTGTTTCTTTTCCGTTACTTTGTGAAAAATTTCGTAGCAAGCATAGGAAAGAGGTGTCCTTTCCGTAAAACTGTTCTCTTTTGTTTGTTAACAGAAAGACAGATTTTTCTTGTGAAGCATCTCGTCCTTAAAAAATTATGAATAAATCGAATATTATAACTTCAAGAATTAATATTGAAAAACCTATCCTTTTGTGGTTAAATAATTTCTTTTTATTGACAGTCAGAAATTATTTTCCGCCCTTGAGAGGTCAGTAAATGCAGGGATAATCCATATTGATTATGGGTTCAGCTAAGAAGGTGACACACGGTTGTCCGCTATCCGGTGCGTATTGATTTTTGGAATCAAGAATCAAGGTGAAAGGAGGATAACCATGTCTAAAAGGAGAGGCGTGTCCGGAAAGACACATACAAAACAGCAGCTCGATGATTATGCAAATCAGAACAATCCGAACAACAATGCGTACAAAGCTCGGCAATCCAATGAGGCCAAGTTCAAAAGGGAAAAGAATAGGCATTATGTGGATTATGGAATTGACTTTGAATGGCCATATTCCGGTTGGATTGAATGAGTATAGCGGATGACTTTTGTCATCCGCTTCTCTTATTATAAATTTTAAAGAATTATGCATATAAGCCCGCTGCAGCCTTCGTTTATGACGCGCTCTAAGGTCTCCTGCATTCTCATACGTGCATCTGACGGCATTCTGGATAGCTTTGCATGCAGTCCTTCGTTAACAAGCTCATGCAGCGATTTGCCGAATATGTTCGATTCCCATATCTTTATCGGGTCTTCCTCGAACTCCTGCAGCAGGTACATTACAAGGTCCTCCGACTGCTTCTCGCTGCCTACTATCGGATTTACCTCGGTCGTTATTTCCGCCTTCATCATATGTATTGACGGCGCCGATGCCCTCAACCTTACACCGTAGCGTCCGCCCTGCTTCATGATTTCCGGCTCTTCAAGGCTAAGTTCCTCCTTAGACGGCATTACTATTCCGTAGCCAGTGGTTTCCACTTCATCAAGTGCGTCCTTTACTCGGTCATATTTTTTCTTTATGTCCACAAGCTGCGCCATGCAGGTTATAAGGTCTTTTTCGTCGTGTATATCAAGGCCAGTGGTGTCGGTAAGCACCTGATAGAAGATTTGATCCTGTATCTTGACGTTTATTCTCGCACTGCCTATGCCTAAGTCCACCCCAGATATTTCGGCACTCTCTACTGCGTCGCAGCCGGAAATGGCCTCAGTAAGAAAGCTTATATCTCTTATATGTTGTATCTTGGCCGCCGCGTTCTTTATTGTGCCAAATAAATCGTCGCGCAGATTATGGCTGCCTTCAAGCGATGTTATCCAGTGCGGCATATCCACTGCTATTTCCCTTACAGGGAACTCAAACAGCACCTTGGAGATAATGTCTTTTATCTCTTCCTCAGTCATTTCAAGACAGTTTACCGGCATTACCGGAACACCGTATTTTATTGATAAATCCGCCGCCATATCCATGCTCCCGGCCGATGAAGGATACATACAGTTGAGCAGCACGATAAAGGGCTTATTTATCTGCTTAAGCTCGTTTATTACCCTCTCCTCGGCTTCTTCATATTCTTCTCGCGGAATGTCGCTAATGCTGCCGTCGGTGGTAACTACAAGCCCTATGGTCGAATGCTCGTTTATCACCTTTCGGGTGCCTATCTCCGCCGCCATGTCGAACAGCACCGGCTCGTCGTACCATGGCGTCATGACCATGCGCGGCTGGTCGTTTTCTATATAGCCGAGTGAGCTCGGTACAATATAGCCTACGCAGTCTATCATACGCACCCTGAACACAGAATTGCCGTCAAGCCTTACCTCCACAGCCTCTTCGGGTATGAATTTCGGCTCGGTCGTCATTATCGTCCTGCCGGCCGCCGACTGAGGCAGCTCGTCGTTTGCCCGCTCGCGCCTGTAATCGCTGGTTATGTTGGGCAGCACCAGCGTATCCATAAATCTCTTTATAAAAGTAGATTTACCCGTCCTTACTGGACCTACCACACCGATATAGATATCTCCGTCGGTGCGCTGCGCTATGTCTTGATAAATATTAAGTTCTTCCATTTCGTCCTCCCCTTTAAGGCAGAGATATTTATTTTAAACGCTCGGTATAAGCAGCATAGCGTTTTCTGAGAGCACTTCCTCGCTAATGCCGTTTAAGGACATTACCTCTTCTATGGAAGTATTATAGAACTTCGCTATATCCCAAAGCTTTTCCCCAGCCTCAGCGTAATATATTATGAGCGCGGCCCTGCTCATTGCATCGTTTATTTCTTCCTCATTGGCTTCGGCCGACACTATGACGTTTTTCTTAAATATTTCAAATACTTGCGCCGATATGTTAAGCTCGACCTTGACCTCTACAGAGGTCGGAGAGGTCATGTTATAGCTTGATGCAAGCGACACTACCGACGGTGAGCAGCGGTAATCTTCAAGTGTTGTTTCCAAATCGTGCGAATACTCATAATCTACCGGCCGCTCAAAGTATGCAGGGCTTCCCTCAGAGTTCTCGCCCAGCATGCATATTACTACCTGGCCGCCTATAATCAGCTTTTTGTCCTCGCATTTTACTGTATCTACAGACGAGTCGCACCACATATCCAGCACTGTCGCTATTGAGTCTGCCGGCAAATCTAAGCTTTTTTTGCACTCAAACGATTCCCTTATCTCGCTTGCCATGCGCTCAAAGGTCACGGCGTCTTTCTCGCAGTTTACGCCGCACTTTGTACAGTAGACGTCGTACATTACCGGCACCTCTGCATTGCAGTATGCAGTGATGCTTATCAAAATTTTGGCTGACAGTCCTATAGCCCTTGTTTCACCGTTCATGCCGGTGCGCGGCTTGACATCAAGAGTAATTACATCGGCGTCTATTACGCAGCAGCAGTCCTCATTTATTCCCTCTATGTCTACTATCTGAGATATTGGCAGTACATTTTCAAATACATGCAGCGCGCGGTCGACATCGGAAGAATAGAGCACGCTTACCGCCAAATCGCCCTTTATTACCGCTTTGTTGCTGACTATCTTGCAGTCGGTAACGGCGGCGTTTGCGTCGCTTCTTATGATTGTCCGTATGGACGGCTCATCTTCCGGCAGCGTCATGTCGTCGTTTATTATGACGTACTTTTCCGCGTCTCCTATCTGCGACGTCATGGACACATTTTCTCTCAGCATCTGCACGCCTTCTGCATCTATATCGCATACTATATTGCGGCGGCATTTTCTATTCATCTTAATGTCAAGCGACATTGCGCCGTGAATATCCACTCTGCGGCTGCTTACGGCGCGGCAGTTTATAAACTCTGTTTTTGCCTTTACTTTTACGGCGCCGTCTATGTCCGGCTCTGTCTCTACCGTTTTAGTAAAGCTCCATGGATATTCAAAGCTGTTGATATCGCCCTGCTCTTCATCTGCGTAAATCAGGCATATGTATGCTGTACCCTCTATAGTCAGCATACCGCCTGTTACCGCCGAGGAATTTATTCGCGGCGTTACCCTGCATTTTAATATCCGGGATATATCCGGGCAATAGTCCGGCAGTGTAAAATCAGTGTCTATCGCCTGCTCGACCGTTTGGCTGAAAACCGAACCGTTTACGGCAATATCCTGCTCTGTTACCCTGAAATCCATAATGGCCTACCTCTCCTTTTCATTTTCTATTAGCATAATATTCATCTGTCCTTTTCCTTATGCACAAATTTATGTTTTTGCTCATCTTTTTTACGTTTATGTGCTTGCCGGCAGTAAACATACTAATTAATATGAAAGTACAGGCTGTTTTATGCAGCCTGTACTTTCAATTTATGTATATTTTTATGAATATCTAAAAACCGCACTGCCTGTACATTGCAAGCAGCAATATGTGTTCAATTATTTTATCAATTTTACGGATTTCCTTTTTAATTTTAAAAGCGCAAGGATAAACTTCCACAAATCCATAAAAATTATTATTTTACACTCTATGTTAT
>USGR01000065.1 GCA_900554165.1 uncultured Oscillospiraceae bacterium
TTGTAAAGGTAATAGGCGCTATATACAGAATACCGCTTGGAAATATGATAGGCACGGTAGGCATGAGGTATTTTTCCAACGCCTATGATTTATACCTGCCCATATATTCACTTGCTATGGCGGGGTTGCCGACGGCGGTGGCCAGAATAATTGCACAGCGCATGTCGCAGCAGCGTTATAGGGACGTCAGGCGGACATTTAAGGTAACGAAGCTTACTTTCCTTGTAACGGGGCTTTCAAGCTTTCTGATAATGCTTATAGCAACATGGCCGTTTGTATCGTTTATAAACAGTACAGAATCAGTATACGCAATACTTGCAATATCACCGTCTATACTTTTCTGCTGCATAATGTCAAGCTACAGGGGCTATTATGAAGGCCAGCGCAATATGACGCCTACAGCCGTCTCCAATATAATAGAGGCGCTTGGCAAGCTTGTAATAGGACTTGGACTGACTTTTATAGTTATACAGGTCGGAATGAGCCAGTTTGAGAGCACCGGCAAGGTGTTTGGCAAAATTATAGAAGGCGAGACGCCGGAAATAATGCGGCAGGCGGCATCTGACGCAATTTTGCCGTATGCTGCGGCTGCTGCGGTTTTAGGCATAACGATTGGCTCATTAATCGGCGCAATATATATGTTTGTAGTGCATAAGGTTAAGGGCGACAGCTTCAGTATAAGAGATTTGAGAAATTCGCCGCCGCCGATAAGCGCAAAAAGCACGCTTAAGGTGCTGCTGGTAATGGCTATTCCAATAGCCATTGGAAGTCTTAGCACCCAGATAAGCAGCCTTGTAGATACATTGGTGGTTCAGACTCGGCTTGATAGCCTGTTTAACAATCATACAGAGGAAATGAATGCAATATACGGTGAATTACTTAGCAGCGTAACGGAAAAATCAAGTGCGATATACGGAACTTATAAGGGATTTGTGTATACTTTGTATAATCTTGTGCCTACCATAGCGTCAGTAATAGGAGTAAGCGCATTGCCGGCGGTTACTACAGCGTGGGTAAAGCGCGACAGGAAAAATCTTAGGATAAATATTGAGTCGGTACTGAGAATAACGGCTCTGGTCGCATTTCCGGCAGGCATTGGAATATCAGTGCTCTCAAACGGAATAATAGATTTACTATACAGTTCACGCGAGCCATATATGATTATTATTGCTACTCCGCTGCTAAGGGTTATGGGAATAACAGCGATTGTTTCAAGCTTGTGTCTCCCGATAACGAGTGTACTTCAGGCAATAGGAAAGCAGTTTATACCTGTGCGTAATATGCTGATAGGCGCAGGAGTAAAGGGACTTATATCATTTATTCTCGTTGGCATACCGTCGATAAATATAAACGGTGCTCCATACGGTACTTTAGTATGCTATTTAGTTATATTTGTGCTTAATTTTATAAGTGTTTGCAAATATACGCATTTTGTGCCGAGCATAATGTCGATATTTATAAAGCCTATGATATGCGGTGTACTTTGCGGCGCCACTGCCGGAATAACAAATTGGACTTTGACAGGACATATTTCAGAAAACTTATCGACCATTATTTCAATAGCGTTGGCCGGAATAGTATATGTTATAGCGCTGTTTATATTTAAGGCAATATCAAAGGACGATGTTATGATGATTCCCAAAGGTGAAAAAATAGCTAATGTACTTGAAAAATATCACCTGATAGGTTAAAATAGAGGCATATTTAAAGATAATACTTGATTTTTGGTGCGTTTTATGATAAAAGATTATGTGAGTACTGCTGTGGGTAAATATAACATAGATAATTTGCTTGAGATTGTAGCTTTGCTGCGCTCGGAAGACGGGTGCCCGTGGGACAAGGTTCAGACGCATGAGTCGATAAGAGGCTCTCTTATTGAGGAGACGTATGAGACGGCTGATGCCATAGATAAAAACGATATGTTTGCGCTTAAGGAAGAGCTGGGCGACGTTTTATTACAGGTAGTATTTCATGCGCAAATCGAGCGTGAAAAGGACAGCTTTAATTTTGATGACGTATGTGATGGCGTCTGCCGCAAGCTTATACTTCGCCATCCGCATGTATTTGGAAGCGTAGAAGCGGACACTCCGGATGAAGTGCTAAATAACTGGGACAATATAAAGAGGCAGGAAAAGGAACAAAAGACATTTACAGATACTTTGACAAGCGTTCCAGACGCATTTCCAGCGCTTATGCGTGCACAAAAGCTTCAAAAGCGTGCATCTAAGGCAGGATATGACTTTGCAGATGTTAACGATGCCATGGACAAGCTATCTGAAGAACTGTGCGAGCTTAGCGAAGCGATTTCATCAGGAAATAAAGAAGATGTGTTTGGCGAAATAGGTGATGTACTGTTTTCAGCAGTGAATGTGTCAAGGCATTTGGGTGTTGATGCGGAGGATGCGCTTGCTAAATCTGCCGATAAGTTTGTAAGTAGGTTTGCAGCAGCTGAAAGCCTTGCGTCAGAGCGGGGACAAGCACTTGATGAACTTGGCGCACAAGAGCTTGATGTTTTATGGAATGAGGCCAAGAAAAAGGAGTAATTCGTCAGCTGTTTACAGCTGTAGAATATATTATTTATACAAAATTTTGGAGGGATTCTTACAATGAACAAAAATGAACTCATAGCTTCGGTAGCAGAAAAAGCTGGACTGACAAAGAAGGATTCTGAAAAGGCTGTAAGCGCAGTAATCGAATCAATTGTTGAGACAATTGCTTCTGGCGATAAGGTACAGCTCGTAGGCTTTGGCACATTTGAGGTACGCGAGCGCGCAGAGAGAACCGGCCGCAATCCTCAGACAAAGCAGCCGATTGTTATTCCTGCATCTAAGCTTCCTGTATTTAAGGCCGGCAAGGCTTTCAAGGACGCTGTTAGCAAATAATCATATAAGCATTTAAGCCGGTCTCGTAATGAGGCCGGTTTTTTTATTAAAAGCACTTAAAATATTATCCTGTTTTACTTTTGCTAATAATATATGTTATGGCAGTGTAGTATTAATGATTTGTTTTTCAACGGGACTTACTTTAGTAGCCAATAATTAGATATATATTTGCGGCTATGCAAATAAATATATGCTGGATATAGACGTATCTGGTTGGAATGGAAGTGAAGAAGTTGCGAATAGATAAATTTTTAAAAGTATCGCGCCTTATAAAGCGGCGTACAGTTGCAGCGGAAGCATGTAGCGCCGGCAAGGTACTTGTCGGCGGAAAGGCGGCAAAACCGGGACTTGAGGTAAAGCTCGGCGATATAATCGAAATAAACATGGGCGCCAAAACAATCAAGGCGGAGGTTATCTCTTTAAACGAATCTGTAAAAAAAGAGGACGCTGCGCTTATGTATAAAATTGTCAACTGATTTTTGTCATACAGGCTGTTTTGTTCTCATATGTATTATTAGCCGCATAGAAAAAGATAACGGCGCGGCATAAAAATACATACCAGGGAATAGGTGGTTAATTATGGCAGAAGAAAAACGCACGGTAAAAATGCCGCACAATGTAATATTAGAGGATCGCAAATCGCTTATGATAACGGGCGTATCAGACGTGGACAGCTTTGACGACCAGACCATAACCGTTTATACCGACTTAGGCGAAATGACCATACGCGGTACTGGCCTGCACATAGGCAAGCTGAGCCTTGAGACGGGCGAACTCAATATTACCGGAAACATATTTGCACTTGGATATTCCGACAATCGTGAAAAGCAGGGCGGATTTTTCAGCCGCATGTTTAAATAATCTTTTTATGCCTTTATTCTGCTGTGTGCAGGGTATAGGCATATTTATTTTAATTGTAAAACAAAAAATTATATGATATATACCTTATTTAAAGCCATAAAAACATCAAACCGTGTATTACAGCATAACAATATATGGCAGTTATTGACTCAGTGCTAAAACCGCAGAAAGCTGAACAGTATGTGAATATATTAATTTGCTGACAAAATACGCATAACATATTATTTAATAGTCGTAAATATGCACAGGGTCTCAGCCTGCAAAATGGGCCCGCAGCAATTTAATAATAGAGAAGCGAGTATAAACCATAAAGCTGATATGTTGTTGTGAATTAGATTGCTTAAAAATTTTGTTTTTCCTATATTAAAGTACATAAATTTATAAAAAGGGAATTGAGATTAAAATTGGAAATATCGTCTTTTGGCGAGCAGATGCTTACTTTTTTATTTGCGCTTATTATGGGTATTGTTATCTGCCTGTGGTATGATTTTTTCAGAATAATACGGCTTTGCCATCACTTTAAGCAGCTTCATATATTTATCCAAGATATATTGTTTTGGGTAGTAAGTGCGCTGTTGAGCTTTTTTCTGCTTATGGCCCGATGCAGCGGAGAGCTTAGGTCATATGTATTTATTGCAGAACTAGCAGGATTTATAATATGCAGGGTGAGCCTGAGCCGTTTGATAATGAAAATATCTGGAGCAATTATTAAAGTTGTGAAGCGGTTTATACGCTTTTTAGGCAGAAAGTTTTACCAGCCGCTAAGGCGTGCTTTTGGTAGATGGAGAATAAAGATATCAATAAATATTAAAAGCGCCGTTGATAAATTGATAAATAGTGTAAATAATGTAAAAAAAGGCTTGAAACATAGGTCAGCAGTGTTGTATAATCAACATATAAATAAGAAAAATAAAAAGAAGATGTCATCACCCGAAGGGCAGTAAACCTATTATGCGTAAAAACAATCGGAAAAAAGAGACAAAAAAACGTAAAAGTATTATACTTAGACTAGTACTTCTTGCATTTTCTGCGTATTGTATATATAGCATATCTTCTTATGCAGTTGAGCTTATAAAGATAAAGCAGGAGCAGGAAGAATATAGCAAGCAAATAAACGAACGGCAGCTTACGGTAGATGAGTTGCAGCATATGTTGGACAGTGAGGATAACAGCGGACTAATAGAACATGCGGCAAGGGACAAATTGGGTTATGTTTATTCTTATGAACAGGTTTATACTGACATAAGCAATAACTAACATAAAAAGAAGCTTTAAGGAGGAAATTATTCAGTTATGTCGCTTGAAGTGGGCGCGATTGTAGAGGGCAAAGTTAAAGGAATTACAAATTTTGGCGCATTTGTAGAGCTGCCGGAGGGGAAGACCGGCATGGTACATATCTCTGAAATAGCTAAGACATATGTAAGCGAAATAAGAGATCATGTAAAAGAAGACCAGATAGTAAAGGTAAAGGTAATAAGCATATCCGACGATGGAAAGATAAGCCTCAGCATGAAGAAAGCTATGGATGATAGCAATCGTCCAAAGCGTGCTCCGGCGTTCAGCGGCCGCCCTGCTGATGTAGACTTTACAAGTAAAAAAGAAAGCGGACTTTCTTTTGAGGATATGATGCTGAAATTCAAGCAGAGCAGCGATGAAAAAATTTCTGTACTAAAGCGTAAAAACAACGACGTGAAACGCACGAGAAAAGGCAGTCAAGCTAAATAAAATTTTTATGCGGAGTGATATCACTCCGCTTTTTTGCACTCTTGCCTTAATTGTTATGGCTAAAACACATAGACTATTGCTGCTAAAAATATATAAACATATAGTAAAGCCAAAGGTGCAATCCATTTTTGTAGGCGCCGCGAACGACAAATATAAAGGCATGCTGCAAATACTTATCTGTACTGTTGCTTGCTATAAATGTTCATTTCGATTATAATAAAAATGAATACAAACTGCATTTTACAGGGCGGGGATGAATGTGAAAAAATGGTATGATGAGGAATACGAATTTGAGATTGAGGTAACCGGCTTTCTCCGCGGCGACCGCACAGAACGATATTGCCGAAACGGCGAAGAAATCGGGGATAAATACACTTGCACCTATGGCTGTCCTGTAAATTCCGATGGATACGGCATTTGCTCTAAAGTAATGATGATTATGTTTCCAATTATGGAGGCGGTCAGAAGCGGCGGGGATTTAGAGAATATCGGCGGCAGCGGCAAATACTGCAAAGATATCGTATGCCGT
>USGR01000066.1 GCA_900554165.1 uncultured Oscillospiraceae bacterium
GCTGCCGGCGGCATACGGCTTTGACCCAAAGACCGACATACAGGTGCTCTGCCCGTCGAGAAAACGACAGCTCGGCACGATTAATCTTAACAATATTTTACAGAGTATTGTCAACGGCGGAGGCAGAGGACCGGAGATTAGGCGGGGACAGTATACTCTGCGCGCGGGGGACAAGGTTATGCAGTCCCGCAACGACTATGACATAGAATGGACTAAGGAAGATGGGACTCCGGGGCACGGCGTATTCAACGGCGACGTCGGAATACTTGAGGAGATAGACCGGCGCAGCGGAAACATACTGGTAAGATTTGACGACAGGCTGGCTATATACTCTGAAGATGCTGCCGAAAATCTTGAGCTTGCCTATGCCGTGACGGTACATAAGAGTCAGGGCAGTGAATTTGACTGTGTAATAATGCCGGTTATAGATATCCCTTATCAGCTATGCTACAGAAATCTGCTTTACACGGCGGTGACAAGGGCAAAGAGCATGATAATTTTAGTGGGCACAGAGGCAGCTGCGGAAAAAATGGCGCAGAACGACCGCAAAATAAAGAGATATACCTCTTTAAAATATATGCTGCAGGGGGAAGATGAGAATGAGTCTTTCTGCAATAATAGATAAGGCGCTGTCCTTTGTATTTCCGCCGCGCTGCCTGTTTTGCGGAGATATTGCCGATAACAAGTATATCTGCAAAAAGTGCGAAAGCCTTTATAAAAAGATAGAATTGCCGGTATGCAGCGTATGCGGTTTTGGAAAGGGCGAATGCCATTGCTTTAAGGACATGCTTTTTGACAGAGTAGTTGCGCCGTTTTATTATGAGGGAAGAGTGCGAGACGATATACTTAAGTTTAAATATTACGGAAAGCATTCATATGGCGATTATTTTGCCTGTTGTATATCGCAGCTTGTTAAGGAGCAATATGCCGGAATAAATTTTGATGCGGTTATAAGCGTGCCGGCTCTTGATAATAACGATGATAAGTTTTTTGATCATGCTATGTGCCTCGGCAAAGCGGTAGCCGATAATATAAATCTTCCGTTTGACGGCAGCTTGCTTGAAAAGACGGCTCAGCGTGTTAAACAGCATAGTCTGGACTTTGAGCAGAGATTTAAAAATGTAAATGGGCTTTATAAGTGCCGAGGGAATGGTCAGAATTATAAAACAATTTTACTAATAGATGATATATCTACAACCGGCGCTACTTTTATGGAGTGCGCACGAATACTCAAGAATGCCGGAGTTAGTGAAATTTACTGCGCTGCTGTGGCGCTCACTCCAAAACGTAATATTTTTTAGGAATATATCGACGCATTAATAAAAAGGCAGCATTATAAGATTAATACCTCGCAACTACAAGTGAACTTTAACAATAAATCCGAAAATAAGTTTACATAATATACGAGAAAACAATCATCGGACGGTGTATATTGTATATTGGACATATATACTTATAGGTTTGAGCTGCTTTTAAAATTGTCATAATCTGCGATAAGGGGGACCTGATGGTGAACTGGGTGCCAGCCTGAGATATCTTTCGCAGCGATTTTCTATGCCATATGCAGAGCTTAAGGGCTTACTCACCGACATAGGTACAGAAGAATTGGGACATCTTGAAATGATAGGTGCGATTGTTTATCAGCTCACAAGAAATTTGAGCGAAGAAGATGTAAAAAAGAGCGGGTTTGACACATATTTTGTAGACCATACAACGGGTATATATCCGCAGGGAGCCTCGGGTGCCCCGTTTACAGCAGCATATTTGCAATCGAAAGGCGATCTTATTACTGATTTGCATGAAAACCTTGCTGCGGAACAAAAAGCCAGAACCACTTATGACAATATTTTAAGATTATGCGATGACCCGGACGTTATCGACCCAATAAGATTTTTACGTCAGCGCGAAATAGTGCACTATCAGAGATTTGGCGAAGGACTTAGACTTGCTCAGGAAAAGCTGGATTCAAAGAATTTCTATGCTTTTAATCCGAGTTTTGACAAAAATGTGAAATAAACCGTTTTGCAATATACATCTGTAAATTTTAGTTTATTTTATGCTTTAGCTGCGGTAACTTTGCTGATAAGAGTGGATTTGAAAGTTATACGATAAACATGTAAAAACAAATATAGAACAAAAACTCAATTTTGGCTTTGCCCAGATTTATACACATATTAAAAATGCTTGTTATGAAAAAAGCCAGCGCTTTTAGACGCTGGCTTTTAAATATGTCGCTTTTATAGCTTTTATAAAAGCTTTTTATTCTGATGTTGCTGTTTTTGCAGATATTCATTAATCTGGCTCGCTGAAATCATTAACTGATATTTGTATATAAAATTTGCTGAATTTATTTATCGAGTAAATTCTGAATTTTAGCGGCTGTGAGAGTATTTTTCATAAGCATTGTTATGGTCATCGGTCCGACACCGCCCGGCACCGGAGTTATGTAGGATGCAATAGGCTCTACACTGTCAAAGTCTACATCTCCGCAGATTTTTCCTGTTTCCAGCCGGTTTATTCCGACGTCTATAACCACTGCGCCCGGCTTTACCATGTCCGCCGTTACAAAGCGCGGACGGCCGATGGCGGCGACAATTATATCTGCTGCGCGGCATATTTCATTAAGATTTTTAGTGTGGCTGTGGCATATGGTTACCGTCGCATTTTTATGCAGCATCAGCATAGACATAGGCTTGCCTACTATGTCTGAACGTCCTATTACGCAGCAGCTCTTGCCGTCGACGTCTATGCCGTAGTATTCTATCATTTCCATTACTCCCGCCGGCGTGCATGGCAAAAACTTAAAATCGCCCGTCATTATGCGGCCGACATTTACCGGATGAAAAGCGTCAACGTCTTTAAGCGAATTTATGGCCTCGATTACCGGCGCAACATCAAGATGAGAGGGGAGAGGAAGTTGACATAATATACCATTTATATCACTTCTGACATTTAAGCTCTGCACTATTGCCATTAAATCTTCCTGACTTATGTCTGCTGGAAGTAAATGCTCTTCTGAATAAAATCCAAGCTGTTCGCACGCCTTTTTCTTGTTGTTTACATAAATTTTTGAAGCTGGGTCGTCGCCCACAAGTATAACAGCGAGCCCGGGTACTATATTCCGCGCCTTAAGTGATGCAGCTTCATCCTTTATTTTTCCGCGTATGTACTCTGATACGAGCTTTCCGTCCATTATTTTAGCCATTGTTTACATCTCCGTCTTTCTATAATAGTTTTATTTCTTAAGTTTATAACCGATATATCGTGGTCAATCACACAATATATCGGTTATAAGTTTATTGGTTAGGAAAAACGCCAAATTAGCCGGTTGAGGTATCAAATAAAAGTTTAGCTAATGCAATCGAGCAAAGCAAGCTGCAACAGCAAAATCTTAACAATGGACAGCTGCGTTAGAACAGTAGCTGCCAGATTACCGGCTGTGAGGCAAGTGATACATGTGAAATGAAATAGGTGCGGCCTGAGAGACTTTCCGGTAATATCCGTTATAGGGTCAACTCAAGCCGTCAACTTGGCGGTAGTTATTTTACTATTTAGCTGTTTGAGCCGTCAGCGCCATTCTCTGATCCACCGTCGGTTTTTCCGGTCATGTCCGAGTCGTAGCTTTTATATTCGCTGACGCCATCTAAAGGCGCGTCGCCTTTGTTTTCGCTCATATATTCTCCATCGGTGACTACATTTTCATTTCGTATTTCATCTAATATTTCATTGTACTCCGCCGATGATAAATCATCGCCGATGCTTTCAGAATTATTAATATAGCTGTCGGACGGCGCGCCGTTTTCGTCGCTGTCAAGAGTTACATTTGCCGGTTCCTCGACGGCGGCATCTGAGCTGTCGGTACTTACATCGTCGTCGCTAATCCCGTCGCCGGCCAATGCATTATCCGGCATAAGGAATTTTGGCAGATGTCCCTTTTTGCTTTTAATAAACAAAACTACCAGTAAAGCTGCCGCGGCCACAAATGAAAGCGCCGCCACAAGCTGCGAAACCCTGAAGCTGCCGAGCATTGGGATGTTGAGCATCAGGCTGTCGGTGCGAAGCCCCTCAATAAAGAATCGGCCAAAGCCGTACCATGCTGCATATGACAAAAATATCTCCCCCTTAAATTTCCTGTGCTTTGACAGGATATGTAATAATATAAATCCGAGTATGCACCAAAGAGATTCATATAAAAAGCAGGGGTGTACCAGCTTTCCGCCGGTGTTTTCGCTGCTCATGCCAAACCATGTGCTCCAGGTTATCTCGCTGCCGAATGCCTCCTGATTAAAGAAATTGCCCCACCGTCCAATGGCCTGTCCTATTAAAAAGCCTAAGGAGGCGAGGTCGAACATCGACAAAACGTCTACCTTGCGTATTTTGCACATTATTACTCCAGCTAAAAATGCACCTATTATTCCGCCGTATATCGCCAGCCCGCCGGAGCGTATATTGAAAAATTCCGTTATATTGCCGTAGAATATGCAAAAATAGAGCCTCGCGCATATAAGAGCAACCGGCAGTGCTACAATAACTACATCAAGCATGCGGTTGTTGTCTATGCCAAAGCGCTTTGAATTAAGCAGCGCATATACAAACGCCAGCACAACGCCCAGCATTATCAGCACACCGTACCAGTATATCTTAAAATCGCCGATTTGGAAAGCTACACGGTTAATTTCAAGATTTAGGCCGAAAATCGTCACGTTAAAAATATCCTGGGACATATTTTACCTCCCTGATTTTTATAAGGGCATAAAAATATCCTTTAAGCATGTGCTGTTACTTTTTATTATGCCCTTATAGATGTTATATTTATTCTAATATTTTACAAAAGGATGCAAATACTGCAATGCAGCATCCTGCATCACGCCATGCATAGGCGGAAAAACTTATTTTTGCCGGAAAAGATCCGCAAGCGTAAGAAGTAAAGCAAAGAATTATTCGCCGGCGGGAAGTATGACGGAAAGTGAGCAGTTGTCCGTATTAAGCACTGATTTAAGATGCTTGTTAATGTCATCGACGGTCGCAGCGGCGCAGATTTCTATGTCGTCATAAAGCAATGTGTCGCTTATGGCACACTGGACAAGCATTTCAGCAATATCGTCTACTGCATTGAAGCGCATGACCAGACGGCCGTAATATCGCCTGCGCGCCCGTTCAAACTCTTCTGCATCGATGCCGTCTCTGCGTGCGCGTGATATTTCTTCATTAATCGCATCCAGCACCGCACGCGGGTTACTGGATTCTCCCTCAAAAATAGAGGCGAAATAGCCATACCCGTCGAGTATGTCGGCGCCGAATTTATCATTTATAAGTCCGGCTTCAAACAGCCGCTTGTAAAGCGGAGACGACTCGCCGGCTATCGTCTCCATCAGCAGCGAGGTGTATATTTTGTCTTTAAGTGTCCTGCGCTCAGAACCGCAGCTTTCTTTATATCCTATCGCAAACATGGGCAGCGATACGGCTAATTTTTGCTCAACATAGCTGTCCACTATTTCCTGCGGCTCGTCAAAAGAACCGCGCTCTATCTGTACAGGTGAAGCGTCCTTTAAATTTGCGTTGACCTGCGCTATAATATCGTCCGCATTTATATTTCCCGCGACGCAGATAAACATATTGTTTAAATTATAAAATGTATTATAGCATTTGTAAAGCAGCTTATAATCAATATGGCTTATCGATTCCACCGTGCCGGGAATATCTATGCGCACAGGGTGATTTTTGTACATTGCGGCAAGCAGATTAAAAAGCAGGCGGCTGCCGGGAGAATCGAGGTACATCTCAATTTCCTGACCGATGATGCCTTGCTCCTTTTCCACCGACTCCTTGGTAAAATACGGCTCCTGCACAAATTTTAAAAGAATGTCAAAGGACTCTTTAAAATTATCTGTGCAGCTGAAAAGATAATTGGTGCGGTCAAAGCTTGTGTAAGCGTTTGCAGATGCGCCGGT
>USGR01000067.1 GCA_900554165.1 uncultured Oscillospiraceae bacterium
AGTCCGTCTCGTGGGCTCGGAGATGGGTATAAGAGAAAGCTATGGCACGGTTATAAACGAATATAAGGAAAATGGCGAAGTATCTAAAGAGACAAAGTTCCGCCTGAGCGGCAAGGTCTTTAACCACACCGCCGCATATGACGCAATGATTGCAGAATATATGCGCAAGCAGCGCGGTGACTCTCCGTTTGAGGAGAACTTTACCCGCACATATGAAAAGGTGCAGGAAATGAGATACGGCGAAAATCCGCATCAAAAGGCGGCGTTTTACAAGGAGATAGACGCTGCCGACAATACTCTTCCGGCGGCGGAGCAGCTTAACGGCAAAGAGCTTTCTTACAATAACATAAATGACGCAAACGGCGCGCTCGACGTACTCAAAGAGTTTGGCGACGAGATGCCGACGGCGGTTGCTGTAAAGCACGCAAATCCATGCGGCGTAGGCATAGGCGAGACAATATATGAGGCGTATATGAACGCTTATGAGTCAGACCCCGTATCGATATTCGGCGGCATAGTTGCGCTCAACCGTCCTGTCGACAAGGCAACGGCAGAGGAGCTTGCGAAAATATTCCTCGAAATAATAATAGCGCCCGACTTTGAGCAGGATGCGCTGGAGATACTCACTAAAAAGAAGAATATACGACTGCTTAAACTTCCGGCGGCGGCGCGCAAAAACTCGCCGGAAACGCTTGACATGAAAAAAGTGGCCGGCGGTCTGCTTGTACAGGAGCTTGATACAAAGCTGCTCAATGAGGACGAGCTTAAGTGCGTAACCGAGCGCTGCCCGACGGAAGAAGAGCTAAAGCAGCTCAAATTTGCATGGAAGGTAGTAAAGCATGTAAAATCCAACGGTATTGCGTTGGCTAAGGGCAACCGCACTGTAGGAATAGGCCCCGGACAGACCAACCGCATCACCGCGCTGGAGCTTGCTATAAAATACTCAAACGGCGCTGCCGCAGGCTCGGTAATGGCGTCGGACGCTTTCTTCCCGTTTGACGACTGCGTAAAGGCCGCGGCGGAAGCCGGCATTACGGCTATAATCCAGCCGGGCGGCTCTATAAGAGATGAGGACTCAATTAAGGCCTGCAACGAAGCCGGCATAGCGATGGTATTCACCGGCATGAGGCACTTTAAGCACTAATTTTTACAGCAGTACAGCAGGGTAGGATTTCTTAAAGTAGCTGTAGAGCGATGAAAATCAGCTGCAGGATATCTATGTATAGTTTAATTAATCGGCAGGAATGCATGAAGCTGATTATAACGCTGCGTTGGCGATTGGTGCAAAAATATCTGTCAAAATATGCAGCTGATACGCTTGAAAATGCGTATCTTGACACTATACTCTTTACCGTTTGCTGCACAAGCTGCTTTGTCTTTATAATATTTGCGGTTTCTAACTTTTAACAGCGTATTGCGTCGGCAATAAATTGGACTTTTATGTTAAAAAATGTGCCGGCGCAATAAGGCGTTTTTAAATGCATTTTGAAAGAAATGGAAGGAAGCGAAAAATGAAGATATTGATGGTGGGCGGCGGCGGCCGCGAGCATGCGCTCATAAAAAAGCTGAAGGAGAGCAGATATGCTCCTGAAATAATATGCGCACCCGGCAACGGCGGAATAGCCTGCGATGCACGCTGCTTTGATGTGTCGGCAGAGGACATATCCGGCATGGTTAAGCTCGCAAAGCGTGAGAATGTCGACCTTGTGTTTGTTGCACCGGATAATCCGCTGGCAGACGGCATGGTTGATGAGCTGGAAGTAGAGGGAATACGCGCGTTTGGACCTACTAAAGCAGCGGCGCAGATTGAGGCCAGCAAGGTATTTGCAAAAAATCTTATGAAAAAATATGGAATACCTACGGCGGGCTATGAAGTGTTTGACAATCCGCAGGCGGCGCTGGAATATATAAAGAGCAAAAATGAATTTCCCACCGTTATAAAGGCGGACGGTCTGGCTTTCGGCAAGGGCGTTATAATAGCGCAGAGCATGTCCGAGGCGGAAACGGCAATATCTTCGCTTATGGAGGATAAAATTTTCGGCGAATCAGGCAGCAGGATAGTCATTGAGCAGTATATTACCGGGCCGGAGGTATCGGTGTTAGCTTTCTGCGACGGCAAAACCGTTAAGCCCATGGTATCTTCAATGGACTTTAAGCGTGTGTTTGACGGCAATATCGGGCCGAACACCGGCGGAATGGGGACAATAAGCCCTAATCCTTATTATACCGATGAGATTGCTGAAATCTGCATGGAAAAGATATTTGCACCAACAGTTAGGGCTATGGCTGAAGAGGGACGCCCCTTTAAAGGCTGCTTGTATTTTGGACTTATGCTGACGGACGATGGTCCAAAGGTAATTGAATATAACTCCCGCTTTGGCGACCCTGAAACGCAGGTGGTAATGCCGCGTCTTAAGACAGACTTAGTTGATATAATAAACGCCGTTATTGATGAAAAGCTTGATGAAATAGATATAGAATGGGATAACGGCGCCGCCGCCTGCGTAGTGCTGGCGTCGGGAGGATATCCAGGAAAATTTGAAAAGGGCATGATAATAAAGGGGCTTGATAAAAGCGGCGGAGCTGAGGGAGTAACGGTATATCACGCAGGAACTAAGCTCAGCGACGGAAGATTTTTGACGTCGTCAGGCAGAGTGCTCGGCATAACCGCTACGGCGCCGACGGTTGACGAAGCATTGGAGATTGCATATGCTCATATTGGAAAAATCAGCTTTAACGGCATGCATTTCCGCACTGATATAGGAAAATGCTGAGAGGTGGTAAATATGAATATTAAAAAAATCATTGCGTTAATTTCCTGCGCGGCAATAGTGGCGATAGCATTTGTAGGGTGCTCAAGAAATGCAGAAACTACATCATATATAAGGCCGCTTTATAATGTTTCCGGACAATCAAGTGAGAAAGTAAATAATGACTCATCGGATACAGAAAGTAAGGAAGAATATATATATTATACCGAACCGGGTGAAAACGGGTCACGCACAGATGACGAGCTGGGTTTTCAGTTCGATTTGCCGCAGAGCGGTGAGGAAATAGCTGTACTGAATACCAGCAAGGGCGTGATAAAGATACGTCTTTTTGAAGAATCTGCGCCGCTGGCTGTTGCGAATTTCAAGGCTCAGATAAGCAATGGATATTATAACGGACTGACTTTCCACCGTGTGATAAATGACTTTATGATACAGGGCGGAGATGACGGCAAAGGCAGCAAAAGCGTATGGGGCAAGGCTTATCAGTCGGAGGTAAACCGCAATCTGCAGCATTTTACCGGCGCAGTATCGACTGCCAACGCAGGCCCTGATACAAACGGCAGCCAGTTCTTTATAGTACAGGGTCCACAGGTAACTATGGACGACTTAGATGCAGCAGCATCTACTTATAACACCGCAGGCATGACGGAAACGGAAAAGCAGCTTTATATTGAGCACGGCGGTGCATATTGGCTGGATAATCATGTGAACAGCACAGTTGCGCACACTGTTTTTGGTCAGGTATTTGAGGGCATGGACGTGGTTAATTCGATAGCGTCCGTACTGACCAACAGAAGCGATAAGCCGCTGGACGACATAGTAATTGAAAGCGCGGCTATAGAAATCTACCAGTAAAATATGAACTTAGATGGGCAGGCATATGTCTGCCCATATTTTTTATAAAACTGAGACTTTTAAAGTATCAGGCAATGTGTTAAAGTTAAACAAATTGTTATAATATCACTTGAGATGCTGTTTATTTTGAAACATTCAAGCTTGCAAAAATATGTTTTTGGCAAACGGTGAATATGTTTACACAAAAGTGTTATTTGCAATAGTCAAGATATATAGACATATGCTATAATTAATTTAATTATAAAGCGGTTTGCTTAAAATAAATGCTTTGGCTGGATGAAAAACGTGAGGTGCAAATATGAAAGAAAAGAACTTTTTAAGCCTTATAGGCAAAATTTTTGGAATAGAGCTGATTTGCCATGTAATGTGTATTCTTACGTCATTTTCGATACTCATAGGCTTTAACAACATGATGACGCGCTTTTTCACGCTCATAATAAACTGCGTGATTTACTATTCACTTATTTTTGCAAAGGTGCGCCAAGAAGGTGAACGCGACAGAAACAGAGTTAATACGGGACATATGCATAGTTCGCCTTATAAAGGACTTATTGCCGCATTGATAGCCTCGTCTCCGCTTATAATATTATCTATACTTCTTATAATTGCAAAGTTCGGACTTATACCAGGTGAATTTTCGTCTTGGTTCAGATTTATAAATACTCCTTATGTGACCTTTTACGCCGCGCTGATGCCGTCGTCACAGATGTTCTCGGAAGTTTCATTTATAAATGTTATTATATCGGCATCGACCCCACTGCTCATGCCTACGGTCGCTGGCTTTGCCTATGCAATAGGCTATTTAACTCCGATTAAAGCAAAGAAAAAGACGGCAAGAGCATAAATTTGCTAATATTTTAAATCTGATAGAGCGGAAAATTTATCGCTAAATTATGTTAAGTGATAAATTTTGCGATACTAATAACAGACGAGCAGCATATTCTAAAAATATATCTTTCCGCATAAAGCTTTTATGTGGAGGGATATATATGCTTAAAACTAAGAATGTTGTTATAACGTCTATAGCTCTTATCGCTGCGCTTATAGTTACCTGCATAGCAAATCATGTGAATAATAAGGCACAGCCGGCCATGATTAACAGCGCAGATTATCCGTCAATTATAATTGACGCGGGCCACGGCGGCTTTGACGGAGGTGCCGTGGCAAACGGAATAATTGAAAAAGACATAAATTTGGCTATTTCTCTCAATCTGCGCGATATGCTTACTTCATCTGGCTTTAAGGTTATTATGATACGTGAAGAGGATATATCCGTCCACGACCCGGCTGCAAATACTACGCGCACCAAAAAGAATACCGATCTCAATAACCGGCTTAAGGTGATAAATGACAACAAGGACGCGATATTTGTAAGTATTCATCAGAATATGTACACTGAAAGCAAATACAGCGGCGCGCAGGTGTTTTACTCGCCGAATAATTCAAGCAGCAAGGCACTTGCACAGATACTTCAGGATACTATAAAGGGGCAGCTGCAAAACGACAATACCCGCCAGATAAAGCAGGCGACAGACGCGCTGTATCTGCTTTATAATGCGCAAATTCCAGCGGTAATGGTAGAGTGCGGATTTTTGTCAAATCCGGAAGAGGCGGCAAAGCTGAAAACGAGCGAATATCAGCAGCAGATGAGCTTTGCAATAATGAGCGGAATACTTACATATTGCAGCAGTGGAGAATAAAATGCTGTGGTGCTATAGAAAGACAGTGCTAATTATATGTGCGATGCTGAATTTTGCCTGTATATAATCATTCAAATAAAACAGATTTTAAGCTTTGTGCCTTATAATTAAAGCAATTTTTTATCTATTGAGTAATCGCTAAGATACTATAAATTGCCAAATAAATTATCTAAGCTCGCTCACAGCAGCATAATAGGACTAAGAAATTCAAGCTGCGTCGCGAAATCATCTACGGCTGAAGTGTGTGTGATTTATTTTTGAAGAAACGGCATTTGTATTGCCGGAAACCGGGCAGGATGGACGGCATATGATTTATTCGTATATTTAGTTAGAAATAAATTCGCAGATTTAAGTGAAAACAGAGAGGAAAAGAGAATGGCTAAAGCTTTAAAAACGTCTTATGTATGTTCTGAGTGTGGGCACCGCGAGCCAAAATGGATGGGTAAATGCCCCGACTGCGGTGCATGGGACTCCTTTGTTGAAGAAACGGTGTCTGCATCGCCGGAAACCGGCAGGGTATCAGCGCCGGTTAAAACATTAAGCGCCGTGCCGCTTAATGAGATAAGCTTTAAAGACGAAAATCGTTATAAAAC
>USGR01000068.1 GCA_900554165.1 uncultured Oscillospiraceae bacterium
ACAATAAACCGCTGCAAAAGATTAAGTATCTCTGCAGCGGTTTATTATTTTAATAGAATTGGTATTAATCTAAACTGACAGCTTTTTTCGCAGTTCAAATAATATAGCCCGTTCGCGGCGTGAAACTTGCACTTGAGTCATGCCCAACTCCATTGCCGTTTGCGACTGGGTCTTGGATTTAAAATATCTGAGCGTGATAATGCTTTTGTCCTTTTCGTCGAGCTCATCCATAACCTCTTTTAACGCCAAAGTATCTGATATTTTTTCCTCAGCCGCAGGGCAGGTAGGAAGCTGAATTTCTGATGTTCCGCTTTCATCCTCATATGTAAGCGAAATTACCGGCATAGAAACAGAAATTGCCTCCGCCGCTTCTTCCGGCGATATGCCCATTTTCTCGGCAAGCTCATTTATTGTCGGCTCGCGTCCGAATTCTTTTGACAGATATTCCCGTTCTCTCACGGCTCTAAGCGATAATTCTTTCAGAGTACGTCCTACCTTAACAGTACCTCCGTCGCGGAAGAGCCGCTTTATTTCGCCAAGTATAACCGGAACGGCATATGTGGAAAATTTCAGGCCGCGGCTTTCGTCAAAGTTATCCGCCGCTTTAATCAGTCCGATGCATCCGGCTTGGTACAAATCATCATATTCTATGCCCTTGCCGGTGAATTTGTGGCAGCAGGAGTGCACAAGACGCAGATTGCCTTCTATAAAAGCGTCCCTGTCGGTCATTTGCCGCCGGCCGTCTGCTCAGATTTGCCAGAAGCAGAAATACTTTCCTGAGTGCTTATTTTTTTGCTCATGGTCACGCTTGTCCCGCGGCCGACTGCCGACGTTACTCTTACTTTGTCCATAAAACTCTGCATAACGGCAAACCCAAGTCCGGCACGTTCACCTCCCGCCGTTGTAAAGAGGGGCTCCATAGCCTTATGTATGTCTTCTATTCCGCAGCCGGTATCGCGGATTTTTATGCTTACCGTGCCGCCTTCAAATATTTTTACCGTTATGTATATTTTGCCTATGACGTCTTTATAAGCGTGTACAATGCAGTTTGTCACAGCTTCCGACACGGCGGTTTTTATATCGCTTATCTCCTCTATGGTTGGGTCAAGCTGGGACACAAACGCGGCCACAGAAACGCGGGCAAAACTTTCATTAGAGGATCGGGACAAAATTTCCATTTTAAGCACGTTTTGCGCTTTCACTGCTGCTACCTCCTTTATCAATTCGTGCAAGCCTGTCGAGGCCTGACAGCTTCATTACCTTGTAAATCTGCGGCGACGTATTTGTGATATGTATTTCGCCTTTAAATTCCCTCATTTTGCGATAACGGCCCATAACAAGGCCTATGCCCGAGCTGTCCATAAAGGTTAAATCTCTAAAATCCAGTATCAGCAGCGATGGAGCATTGCGGTCAATGGCGTTGTCTATCTGCTCTCTTATGTCCTTGGCGGAGTGATGGTCCAGCTCGCCTTCAAGATAGGCTGTGAGCACCTCACCGCTTATGTTTATCTTGACAGACATTTTTATACCTCCCGGCTTGTCCTTTTTTAAATTATTATTGCCAGATAATTATTTAAATATACAAATCTCCGGCAAATATAAGCATAAATGATTTGGGCTGAAATTTCTGTAAAAGCGTGTAAGGCCAATTTTATATTGTTTTGCTGGATTTTGCAGCATTTAATCATTAGTTGAGTAATATTGGTGCAAACCGCATCCAGCTGCAAAAAAATTTTTAAATAAACTTTTTCGCTTTAAAAGGCGTCTGTACATTGATTTGTACAGACGCCTTTTTGTCCGTCGGCTAAAATAAAACACCTAATAGAGAGCAGCACCATAAGAGACAAGTCTAAAAAATAAAAAACAGCAGGCAAATGTTAATGAAACAGCTTACGACATGACGATACAAGCGCGTTTTCACATCATGCGTATGATTTGAGCAACTTATTCAACTAATCTTGAAAATTATGCCCGTAAAATTCCGTTTTGTAACTTATTCATATATGCATAGACTTGCTTAGTTAAAGGTAAAGAATTATTTTGCAAATTTATCTTTCACTTATATGACCTAAAGGTAAAACCGATTATTATTTTGTCCACTCAAGCAGCAGCGGCCGCAGTTCCGCCGCCAGATATAATGAGCCGCATACAAGCAGGGGAATATCACGTTCCTGAACAATATCGGCAAGTTCGCTTTGGCTTGGTACAACTCTAACATTTTTACAATATTTGCGGCATACGTCGGCTAAGGCCTCCGGTGTCAGCGCCGGTGTGCGTGAATTTATGGCCGACGTAACGGTGATATTGCGGCACATAGGCGCAAGCAGTTCTATAGATGTGCTGTAGTCCTTTTCCGCCGTCATCCCGATTATCATGTCAAAGGTGCCGGGCACAAATTTTTTCATACTATCGGCAATTACTTTAAAGGCGGCGGGATTATGCCCGCCGTCAAGTATTAGCGGCGGATTTTCAGATATTATTTCAAATCTGGCGGGAAATTTAACAGCGGCAATGCCTTGAGCTATGTTTTCGGCGGTAATATTAAAATCATGCTGATGCATAACCGCCTCTGCCGCCGTCGCCGCGTTCAGCGGCTGATATGTGCCGGAAAGCGGTATGTGTATGTTTATCCCCTTGTAGCTTATGTCGCTACCTAAAATATCCTGATGAATTAGATGTATATCTTCTCTGTTTACCTCGCAAAGCTCACAGCCTTTTTCAGCGCACACATTGCGAATAACCGGCAGAGTATCGTTATATTCCTGCGGTGCGGCGACGACGGGGCAGCCAGGCTTTATTATTCCGCTTTTTTCATACGCTATTTTTTCAATTGTGTCGCCCAGCACAGCCGTATGGTCATATGAAACAGGAGTAATTACCGAGCACAGCGGGGCATCTACTATGTTTGTGGAATCAAGCCGGCCGCCAAGCCCCGTTTCAAGCACAACAGCCTCGCAGCCCGACATTTCATATGCGGCAAAGGCCATGGCGGTAACTATTTCAAACTCTGTAGGCCCGTCGCCTGCGTCGACAAGCGGCTTAATGCCCGGACTTATCCTGTCAAAAGCGGCCGACAGCATTTCTTCAGATATCATTTCGCCGTTTATTTGTATACGCTCGCGAAAGTTAAGAATGTAGGGCGATATATACAGCCCGGCCTTTACGCCGGCGTTCAGCAATATGTTGTAAATCATGGTCGAAACAGAGCCTTTGCCGTTTGTGCCGGCTATATGAAAATACTTGCAGCTTTTATGCGGATTTCCGCAGCTTTCCATAAGCGCTTTCATACGCTGCAGACCCGGCTTCATTCCAAACTTGTTTAAAGAAGATATATAGTTGAGAATTTCACTGTATTTCATATGCTGAACAACTCCATATATTTATAATACATTTAGAATTATAAGAATAATCGGGATATAAAACGAATTTGCTATAAATTTGAGCATAAAGAGGATTTAGCATAACGCCCTCTTGCTTTAAGGCTTTGCAGGAAAAGCAAATTCATGCTAATCTATTATAGCTTTAAGGCCGCCCATTTTTAAGTGTTGAAATTTTTAAAGTAAGCTTACACACTTTGAGATTATACCTTAAACTAATACTATGATATATATCTATTTAACATAGAACAGGTGGGAGACACCCACCTGTTCATTTAATACTATAATTTAATGAGGATTTGCTGCACAAACGCCTCAACAAAATTTTTGAAAAAGCATTTTGCATGCAAGGAATAATTAAAGCAATTTATGAAGATATGGCTTGCCAATATCAGTAAAGCTGCATTAAAGCTGCAAATATATTAGCAATATCATTCCTAAAGCAAAGCGCGGCTTTAAAGACAATTTAATTATGCAAAGGCGCTAATCATAGTATTAATTTAATGCTATGATTACTGTAAATTTTTAAGCTGTCCGTCAATCATTGATATTTTTTCTTTAAGCTCTGCGGCTATTCTCTTCTGCTTCTCAATAACCTCTGCCGGAGCTTTGCTTATAAAGCCATCGTTTGAAAGCTTTGCCTCGCACTGGCTAAGCGACTTTTGAGCCGTTTCACGCTCTTTGTTAAGTCTCGCCCGCTCGGCATCAAAATCCACCAGCTCGCCCATTGGAATATAAATAGTTGCCGCCGGAGTTACAATGGACACAGCACTTTCAATATTGAAAGCAGCGCCTGTCTCTACATCGCTGCAGGATGCAAGCCGCTGCATATATACAGCGCCCTTTTCAAACAATGAAGTGTCGACCGCTTCGACATAAGCTTTCGCTTTCTTTGACGGCGGAACATTCATCTCAGCGCGGCGGTTTCGTATAGCCCTTATCGCGTCCTTTATAATCTCAAACCCGCGCTCATCTGCCTCAAATGTAAGAGTATCGTCCGGCTTCGGCCACTCTGATATCATTATCGACTCGCCGTCGTGCGGCAGCGCCTGCCATATCTCCTCTGTAACAAACGGGATAAAGGGGTGCAGCAGCTTGAGCATCTTGTCCATTACATATATCAGCACTGCTTTTACAGTGCCGGCGCGCTCGCTGTTAAGTCCCGCCTTGGCAGCCTCAATGTACCAGTCGCAGAAATTGTCCCATGCAAAATCGTACAGCTTCTGCAGCGCAATGCCAAACTCAAACTTTTCAATATTGTCGGTAACCTCTTTAATAACGCCGCTGAGCTTGGTGAGTATCCACTTATCCGCCATGTCAAGAGTGGCTGAGTCGGGCTTGCAGGGCTTCTCATCACCGCTCAAATTCATTATAATAAAGCGGGCGGCATTCCAGAGCTTGTTTGTAAAGTTGCGGGATGCCTCCACCTTTTCAGGAGTATAGCGCATGTCGTTTCCGGGGCTGTTGCCGGTGACCAAAGCCATGCGCAGCGCATCGGCGCCAAACTTTTCAATTTCCTCGAGCGGGTCAACGCCGTTGCCAAGCGACTTTGACATCTTGCGTCCTTTTTCATCCCGCACAAGGCCATGTATATATACATTTTTAAAGGGAACCTCACCCATTTGCTTAAGCCCTGAGAATATCATCCTCGCCACCCAGAAGAAAATAATGTCATAAGCGGTGACAAGCGTGTCGGTCGGATAGAAATATTCCAGCTCCGGAGTCTTATCCGGCCAGCCTAGAGTAGAAAACGGCCAAAGCGCGGAAGAGAACCATGTGTCCAGCGTGTCCTCGTCCTGAACAATATGATGTGAGCCGCACTGCGGACATTTATCCGGCTTGTCGGCACTTACAGTAATATGGCCGTTATCACAGTAGTATGCAGGAATGCGGTGGCCCCACCAAAGCTGACGCGATATGCACCAGTCGCGGATGTTTTCCATCCAGTTGAGATATATCTTCTCAAAACGCTTGGTAACAAATTTTATATCTCCGTTTTTAACGGCGTCTATAGCCGGAGCAGCAAGCGGCGCCATTTTTACAAACCACTGCATTGAAACCCTCGGCTCCACCACCGATGAGCAGCGGTAGCATGTGCCTACGCTGTGAGTTATGTCCTCCACCTTAGTAAGCAGGCCCTGCGCCTCAAGCTCTTTAACTATAACCTTTCTCGCTTCATACCTGTCAAGTCCGGCGTATTTGCCGCCGTTTTCGTTTATGCGGCCGTCTTCCTCCATTACATTTATAACAGGCAGATTGTGCCTGAGGCCCACCTCGAAGTCGTTGGGGTCATGCGCCGGAGTAATTTTTACAACGCCGGTGCCAAACTCCATATCCACATAATCGTCTGCAATAACGGGGATGGCGCGGCCGACCAGCGGCAGTATAACATTTTTGCCGACAAACGCGCGGTACCTGCCGTCGCTCGGATTTACCGCCACAGCCGTATCGCCGAGCATTGTCTCAGGACGCGTAGTGGCGAGCTCAAGATATCCGCTGCCGTCTTCAAGCGGATATTTAAG